>JAGGTO010000001.1 GCA_021163705.1 Thermoplasmata archaeon
ACAAGGTCTCCTGCACAGATTATCAAATCCGCATCTTCAATTTTCTCCAGAACTACTTTAAGAGCTGGAAGGTTCCCATGGATATCGGAGATTATGGCGAGCATATAACTTAAGAAGAATTTTAAAAGATAAATTTAGCGGTGTAAAGTATTTAATAGTTTGACTCGTTATAATCGATGGTGAAATGAGATGAAAGCGGAAATACTGCATAAGCCTGCCTTTGCAGAGCTAAAAATATATCTCTCTCCAGGAGAGAGCGTAACGGCTGAAGCTGGAGCCATGGTTTACATGTCTCCAAATATAGGTGTGAGAACTACAACTGGCGGTGGTTTTTTCAAGGGACTGGCCAGAAAGGTTCTAACCTCTCAAACATTATTCATGAATACTTACTACGCCGAAAATCGCGAGGGATATGTTGTTTTTGCTCCCGGAATACCTGGAGACATAGTGGAGGTAGAAGTTACAAAACCACTCTATATTTCAGATACCAACTATCTTGCAAGCACTGGACTGGAGTTTGGCGTGAAATTTACGGGTTTCAGGGGAGTTTTCACACCGGGAGGAATGTTCTGGTTCAAGGTTAGTGGAAATGGAAAGGCCTGGCTTGCAACCTATGGTGGAGTGGATATAATTAATCTTCAGCCTGGAGAAAGAATAATGGTTGACAATATACATCTGGCGGCCTTCGATGCTGATATGAACTTTACACTTCGAAAATTTGGAAGATTGAAATCCTTTCTTTTTGGAGGGGAGTATATCCTCACAGAGTTTACAGGACCGGGAAGAGTATTCATCCAATCCAGAAATCTGCCAGTTTTTGCAAATATGCTCTATAAATACATGCCCAAAAATAATCGATAGGGTGGAGCAGTAAAGCTATCCACACCTCTTATTTTTTTCCCTCAAGCAGTTTCTCACTGAGTAAATCGGCCTTTGTTATTATACCCCTACTCTTTCCGTTCCGGGTAACAAGGATGGCGGGGTAAACCTTCAGCATCTCCCTCACAAGAGATATGGGGGCGGTATGCGATACTATGGGAAATGGCTCATCCATTATCTCTCTCACCTTCAAACCATCCTTTATCTTCTCATAATTATTGATGAGAAGTGACTCTGTTATGCTTCCCACCACCATATTATCCTCTATCACGGGTATCTGAGAGATGGCATGCTTTCTCATTAGCTCTATTGCCCGTTCCACAGGCTCATCTGGAGATATGAATATCAGATTCTTGGAGCATATGTCCTCAGCTCTCAATTTTTCGTGCTTTTCATGCATTTTTCTTTCAAGAGCCTCAAAGATTCTTTTCGCCACGGAGTATGAGGGCTCCACTCGTCCTTTCTCAATTTTGGCTATGAGTGATTGACTTACTCCACTCAATTTTGCAAGCTCGCTCTGAGTAATATTTAGCTTCATCCTCATCTTCCTTATTTGAGATATTTCCTCCAGCATCATTCCCATATATTTTTACTCATATTTATGGTTTATCTAAAAATTATTCAAATAGGAATAATATGGTCAACAAATATTATTATATGCATTTGCATGCTCCTACATTTGCTGGGTGAGGAAAATGAAGACCTATGAGGAGATTAACGAAAAAATCGTCAATGGAGATGTAGTGGTTGTAACAGCCGAGGAGATGAAGGAGATAGTTGAGGAAATGGGTCCCAAGAAGGCGGCTGAAGAGGTGGATGTTGTAACCACAGGGACATTTGGAGCTAGATGCTCCTCCGGAGTATTTCTCAATTTCGGTCATGCGGATCCTCCCATAAAGATGATGAAGGCCTGGTTAAATGGTGTGCCTGCTTACTGTGGACTTGCTGCGGTGGATGTTTATCTTGGTGCCACAGAACTGAGAGAAGATCTAAGTCTGGATTATGGAGGTGCTCATGTAATTGAGGATCTTTTGAAAGGGAAAGAGGTGCATCTTAAGGCCATTGGCTATCCCACAGATTGCTATCCTCGCAGGGAAATTGATACATACATAACACTTGATTCTATAAACCAGGCCATCATGGTAAATCCAAGAAATGTGTATCAGAATTATGGAGTTGCAACAAATTCAACAGAAAGGACGATATATACTTATATGGGTAAACTTCTACCAAAGTTTGGCAACGCCAACTATACTACCTCGGGAGAGCTTAATCCACTCATAAATGACCCCTACTACAGGACAATAGGGATAGGAACAAGGATATTCATAGGTGGTGCACAGGGATACATAATAAATGAGGGAACCCAGTTCCATCCTGATGTTGCGAGAACCCACAGAGGCGTTCCGAAAGAGCCTGCGGCAACTCTTGCAGTTGTGGGTGATCTTAAGAAGATGTCGCCTGAGTTCATAAAGGCAATAACCATACCAAAATACGGAGTGTCAATGATGGTGGGTATTGGCATACCCATACCAATTCTGGATGTGGAGATGGCAAAATTCACTGCTGTGAGAAATGAGGAAATTTACACCACAGTATATGATTACGGCATCCCTCACAGAGATAGACCTGCGATAAGGGAAGTCAGCTATGCAGAGCTCAAAAGTGGACATATAGAGATAGAGGGAAAAGAGGTTCCTACATATCATATAGGGAGCTATCCAAAAGCCAGAAAAATTGCAGAGATATTGAAAAACTGGATAAAGCGCGGAGATTTCTATCTTCAGAAGCCTATAGAGCCATTCCCCCTAAAAAGAGAATTCAAGCCTCTCAAAATAAGGAGGAAAAGAAATGGAGGTAATTAGAACATTCTTCCAGCTGAAGGAAACGGCGGCGACGATAATAGCCGAGGATGAATATGTGAATGTGGGGAAGAGAGGTATAGTTGAGGCAAGAGAGATCATAGAGAAGTACATAATTGAGGATCCCTTTTTTCTCCATACCTTTGAGCCCTATGAGGTTCCCAAAAATGCTCATTCTCTCATAAAGAGAATGTCTCATGCCTCCATGGATTTTGAAGTAGGGCCCATGGCGGCAGTTGCAGGAGCAATTTCGCAGTATGCGGTGGAGAAGATGAGGGATTTGGGATCGTTCCATGCAATAATAGATAATGGTGGTGATATATCTCTTTACACTCCCCGAAGGGAGGTGAAAGTGGGCATATACACGGGCAATCCTGAAACAAGTGAGTTTGCGCTGATCATACGGCCTGAGGAGGGAGTGGGTGGGGTCTGCACCTCCTCAGGAAAAATTGGACCCTCCATAAGTTTTGGTAATGCAGATGCCGTGGTAATAATTTCGGAGGATGCCATAAGAGCTGATGCTGCCGCAACAGCTGTGGCAAATATGATAAGGGATAAGGATGATATAAAAAAAGCGTTCCAGCATCTTGAAGGCAAGCGTGTTAAAGGTGCAATTGCAATTGTTGGCAGACACATAGGGTTGTGGGGCGATTTACCGGAAATTGTTAAGGCGAGAATAAGAGAGGATAAAATAACATGGAGGTGGTTTTGATGAGAAAAAATGCAGCACTTTTGGGTGCGACAGGTGCAATGGGTCAGAGATTTGTGAAGATGCTTGAGAAGCATCCCTTTTTTGATCTGAGATTACTCATTGCATCGGAACAGCGAAAGGGGAAAAAATATGGAAAGGAGGTAAGGTGGCTCCTGGGAAGCGATGTACCTGAATATGTAAAAGATATGGAGATCCACGATTTCAAACTCACCAATTTTGAAAGAGAGGGTATAGATATTGTTTTCAGTGCCCTACCTGCAGATATTGCCCGTGAATACGAAGGAAAATTGAGGGAACATGGATATACAGTTTTTTCCAACTCCAGTGCCTACAGAATGGAAAGGGATGTACCCATCCTCATACCGGAGATAAACGCTGAGCATATTGAGCTGGTAAAACTTCAGAAGGAGAGGTATGGTGGCTACATAGTAACCAATTCCAATTGCTCCACATCGGGCCTTGCACTTGCCCTTGCACCTCTCAGGAATTATGGAATAGAGAGAGTATTTGTAACAACATATCAGGCAGTATCTGGCGCGGGATATCCAGGAGTTGCCTCGCTGGATATCTGTGGTAACATTGTTCCTTACATAAAGAGAGAGGAGGAGAAGATGAGGAGAGAGACAAGAAAGATTCTGGGAAAACTTGAAAAAGATGAGGTGAAAGATTATCCTGTGGATATCATAGCCAGCTGTGCAAGAGTACCTGTAAGGGATGGGCATCTTGAAGCTGTAGTTCTAAAATTTAGGAAGGATGTGGAGGTAGAGGAGATAAAGAGGAAAATGGAGAGCATGAAGGGGCTTGAAGGTTTACCCACAGCTCCTGCAAAGCCGGTAATTGTGAGAGACGAAGAGGATAGACCTCAGCCGATTCTCGACGCATATGCAGGTGAGGGAAGAGCAAGGGGTATGAGCGTTGTTACGGGAAGATTTGCAAAATTCGGAGAGTACATAAGATTCTATCTTATTGTGCACAACACGATTCGTGGAGGTGCGGGAGCATCTATACTGAATGCAGAGTACGCTCTATCAAATGGATATCTATGAGGGTTTGAAATGAAGGTAATGAAGTTTGGAGGGTCCTGTCTTAAGAATGCTGATGATTTCGAATTGGTGGCAGATATAATTCAGAGTGAGAAAGAGGATAAAGTTGTTGTGCTATCCGGTGTATATGGTGTGACAGATAGAATTCTTAATTTTTTGGAGGAAAATTACGGGGAGGAGGATGTGACCAAATTCATAGAAGAGATAAGGAAGCTCCACATCGAAATTGGAAGAAAAATAATTCCATGTGGAAATATTTTTAAAGAAACGGAGAGAAGGTTTGGTGAAAAATTAAAGATCCTTGAGAGGCTGCTCTATGGGGTGCATTATGTGGGAGAGTTAACCGAAAAGACCAGAGATCTCATACTTAGCTATGGTGAAAGATTTTCGGTGCTTTTGATGGAGGGTTTGCTCAGGTGCAAAGGTTTAAATGCTCGAGCGCTGGAATCAGAGCAGGTGGGTCTAATTACCGATGGAAATTTCGGCAATGCCACGGCAGATTTACCTGAAACGGAGAGGAATCTGAGGCTGAGTATTCTTCCCTTAATAAGGAGGGGGATAGTTCCCATAGTTACAGGATTTTTTGGCTGTGATAGCCGTGGAAAGGTCACATTATTTGGTAGAAACGGAAGTGATTACAGTGCATCGGTAATTGCCTATGGAGTGAATGCAGAGATTGTGGAAATATGGAAGGATGTGGAAGGTTTTATGAGTGCAGATCCCAAATTTGTAGAGGATGCCCATTTTATAGATTCTCTATCCTATGATGAAGTTGCAGAGCTTGCATATTTTGGGGCAAGAATTTTGCATCCTAGAGCGGTAGAGCCCCTCAAACTTAAGAATATTCCTATGAGGATAAAGAACATCTACAAGAGAGAGAATCCTGGAACTTTAATTCATGCGACCAAAAAAATTTGGGAGGGGCGAGTTATTAAAAGTGTCACCTACAAGGAGGAGATAGGTTCCATAAAGATTTATGGTGCAGGTGTGGGAAGCAAACCAGGTGTCCTAGGGGATATAACAAAATATCTCAGTGAAAACAGGATAAATATCAAATCGGTGATCACATCCCAGACATGCATAACGCTCCTTCTTGAGAAAGAGGATGTGGAAAGAAGCTATAGAATTCTTTCGCAGAAAGATATAAAAACGGTAGAAAGAATAGAAAAGGTTCGTGGAATAAGCCTTGTTGCTATTGTGGGTGAGGGCATTCTCGAGTATCCAGGAATAGCGGCAAAGGTTTTCAGGGCTGTGGCAAGCAAGGGTATAAATGTGGAGATGTTTGCGGCAGGTGCTTCAGAGGTAGCATTCTATTTCATAATAAAGAAAAAATACCTGAAGGATGCCGTGGAAGCAATTCATAGAGTATTTTTTGGAGGGAATAGAGATGATAAGACTTAGGGATCTTCTAACAGAAGGAAAATTCACAGTTACCTATGAACCTGATTCTCCTGCAGGTTTTAAAATAGATTGTGAGTTTCCTCAGAAGGTGGTGGAAAAAATAGATGCTTTTGGAGTTTACAACAATCCCCGTGGTATACCCAAGCTTGATCCATTTGTGTATGGATGGTATCTTATGAACCGCTACAATAAGGATGTGATAGTGAATGTTAGAACCCAGGATTATACACTTCCTCTTTTCCAGAGCACCTTATGGGGAGGTTATCTCCTGGGAATAAGAAATCTCCTGCTGGTAACTGGAGACTATCATCCTGGAAGTCCCTTTTTGATAGATGTGACTGAGGGTATCACCGGGATAAGGAAATATCTAAATGAAGGCTATAGAATTCCACCACTAACAGGTAAGGCAAAGAAATATTATAACAGATTTCTAAGTGGAGAGTTTGAGAGAAAAAGAGCTAAAGGTGCCACAGATTTTTTTGTGGGTGCGGTTCTAACCCCGGGGAGAAAGGGAGAGAAGAGAATTTACAAGAAAAAACTTGAAGCAGGAGCTCAATTTTTCATAACGCAGCTTGTATATGATGCAGAGATTATCAAAAAATTCCTGGAAGATATTGAGCCTGAGGTCCCTGTACTTGTGGGTACAGCTCCTATCAAAACAATGAAGAGAATAAAATTCCTTAAAAAATTGGGAATTCAGGGGTTAAGTGATAGGATAATAAAGGAATTGAAAAGCTCAGAGGATATTGGAGAGAAATGTGTGGAGCTCTGCTCCAATATGTACAAGGAGCTCAGAGATTTTGCAAGAGAATACGGAATAAAAACAGGAGCCCATATAATGTCCATAAAAAATCCTGTGGAAGCTGGAAAAATTATAGAAAGAATAGAGAAATGAATTATATTTCCTCCCGAGCCATCTGAGCTCCCTTAACCACACTTTTTAGTTTTTCATATGCTACCTCCAGAGTTCTGGTTCTAAGGCCGCAGTCAGGATTTGCATATATAATGTAGTCTTCCAGAAAGTGATAGGCATGCAGCAATCTTTCCTTAACGAGCTCGGGAGATTCAAGCTCATCTCTATGAACATCCACTACCCCAAGACCTATCTCCTTTTTATCGCCGTATTCCTTGAATAGGGATAGCGTTCTATCATAGTTGCCGCTATTTGCATACTCAAAAGCATAGTGATCCACCTTCATATCCAGAATATGAGGGTAGAGCAAAGAATAGTCACTGTAGCAAATATGCACACTGAACTTTGCATCTATACCCTTCACCACCTCATTGAATGCCTCCACAAATAAGGGAACCTCTTCTGGATGTGTTGTGGCAGCGGGCTCATCTATCTGTATCCATCTTGCTCCTGCATTTACCAATGCGATTATATTGGGCCTTATGATCTCTCTGGCAAGGTCGAAAACGAATTCTTCCTTGGCCCTGTATCTGCTCTCCCTTATGTTAAAGAAATCAGGGTGATAATAGTATTCGTTGAACGACCAATCCGCGAGAGTATATGGCCCGGTTACAGGTACCTTTATGCCCCTTCTGGCATGCTCTTTAACGAACAGGAACTCCTCCACATGGTAGGGCCTTTTTAATCTGGGTTTATCCATACATACTCCTTTTCTGTAATACTTATTATCGAAGCTTCTAACCCAATCCAAGAGTTCTATACCCTCAATGTATTTCACAGGATACTCGTACATCTCTATTCTTCGAGCCTCTCCATCGTACACATAATCAAGACCTGCACTCTCCATATATCGTATGTTGAACAATGCAGCAAAATCCCTTATTTCCTTTCTTTTGGCAGTGCCTTCCCTGATTTTTCTTTCTATCTCTTCAGAGCTCACTCCAACTCTATTGCTCCATTCCCTCATCTTTTTGAAATCCTCCTCACTTAATTTTTCCCTTCTTAAGGCCTTGACTATCCATCTGGGCTTGGGTAAGCTGCCTATCTCATAGGTCTCAAACATTCTAATCACCTCCAAGCAGTCTCTTCACTTTTCCAAGAATCTCCACCTTCTTCTTAGCTATATCCTTGGTCAAAAATTCAAGATCGCAGTTAGGTGCAAGAATTATGTCCCTGGGAGCCATACTCTCCTCTATCCTATTAACCAACTCTACAATTTTTTCAGGCTCCTCTATATAAGAATTTCTAGAATCAACACATCCACAGAGCAATCCTTTATGGAAGGATACATCCTTTATCTCCATGAATTCTGTGGCATAGAAATCGATACCTATATAATCCACAGGCATATCCAGTAAATCCTCTATAATTGGAGATGCATCTCCAAAGTAGGTATGGAGTATAATGGTATTCCCTGTACTCCTTCTCACAATCTCATACGCCTCCCTTATTTCGTCCATCTCAGGAAGTTTCGGGTTTCTGTAAACCAGGGATGGCTCATTGAACTGGAATACCTCCACTCCCCTTCTCTCCAGGTCTCTCAGCTCCACCGCCATTATCCCAGCGAGATCAAAAATAAGATCTCGGGAGTAGCCCTGAGAGGATAGGGATGCAAAGGTATATAAGCCCGGAAGAATCACCTTTTTCTCATAATCCTCCAGCAAATCCAGGAAGATGTACCTGTGGAGAAACGCATCATGGTTCTCAGGCTCAAGATTTTCAATCACAGGTTTTCTGTAGAATGTATTATTGTCAAACCATCGTGTTAGCGCTCCTGCGGTTATTCCCTTAACCCCCTCGGTGAATGGTCTGAATATGTCCTGCCACAGATACATTCCATCATTTATATATTTAAATCCATTACTCCTCTGAATTTCTATGGTCTCACAAGAATCCTCTCGAATAATAGGTATCAGGGTATTCCATCCAATAACATTTCTATCATAATCCCTCGTCGCTTTAACAAGCCTGCTCGATCTCGGAAATATGCCGGTTACCTGAGCATCCACCATTTTATCACCTATTCGCCCAATAATTGAGATTTATAAATATTTTTAGTAGCTCTTCCTGTAACAACCCCAACAAAATCACCTTTTATAAAAATATTTTATGAGAGATATAAAAATTTCCAGTATTTGGCACAAATCCATATTTTTGACAAATATTCGACACTTTTTGAAATATTCACAGGTTTTTTTGTAAGAATTTATAAATAGTAGCCCATTTTACTGAAATTTATGATAGATAAGATATACTCAAAGCTACAGGATGAAAGGGTGAAAAGAGCGGTAGAAGTGCAGAGCCATGTGAGATATGAGCTGAAAAGGTTCCTTCATGAGAAGGGATTTGTGGAAATACCCCCTGTTATAATATCTCCCCTCACAGACCCCTTGAGGCATGAGACATATGAGGCAACCATTAATTACTATGGCCACCGATACTCACTTACGAAGAGCATGATATTCCACAAGCAGCTGGCACTTATTCCGTTTGAGAAGATCTTTGCCTTCTCTCCAAATGTCAGATTAGAACCTGTTCATGCAAGAAGTTCAAAGAGGCATCTTGCAGAATTTACACAGCTCGATCTAGAGATGAGAGATGCAACAAGGGAAGATATCATGGAGCTCGTTGAAGAAATGCTGGTTCATGTAATAAAAAATGTGAAGAGTAGATTCTCCTTAGACATAGATGTGCCATCACCACCGTTTCCGGAGATAACCTTCCAGCAGGCCTACAGCAAATATGGAAAGGATTTTGAAGTTGAGCTATCAAAAGAGATGGATACGCCATTCTGGATAGTGGATATGCCAATAACCCACAGAGAATTTTACGATAGGGAATACAAGGAAGGCATACTAAGAGACATGGATCTTATATATCCCTATGGATTTGGAGAAGCTGCCTCAGGAGGAGAAAGAGAATACAGGTATGAGAGAATATTGGACAGAATCAAAAGAGGAGGATATAAACCGGAGGATTTCAAACTCTACCTGGAGTTTGCTAAAAGAGGAATACCAAGGTCTGCTGGTATTGGCATAGGAATGGAGAGACTTACAAGATTTCTTTGCAAGCTGAAATCTGTGGAGGACGCCACACTCTTTCCCAAGGTAATTGGTGAGCCAGGAATCTAACATATTTCTTTTATCGTCTGGAATACCACAAGGGTCTCCGTTTTTTCCACCCCTTCTATGCTCCTTATCTTTTCAAGGATTACCTCTTCCAGGGTTTCCATGTCTGGAGTTCTTATTTTGATTAACATATCCCATCGCCCCGTGATTATATCCACCCCGTATACTTCCTTGAGCTTTGCAATTTCTTCCGCAACCTCTCTCTGAGTTCGTGGAGATTCTGGATTGAAGGAAATCAGTGCATATGCGCAGATTCCTAATCCTAATTTTTTGTAATCTGGCTGAATTGTGAATTTCTTTATTATTCCTTCATTTTTCATTCTCTTTATTCTCTCATAGACTGTTGAATGGGGCATCTCAAGCTTTTTAGCCATGTTCTTGATGAACTCCCTGCTATTCTCCCGAAGGAGATTGAATATTTTCCAATCTTTGGCATCCATATTTGGAAAATATACTTTCACTATATAAATTTTTCTTAAAAAGAATCAAAATCCATGATTTCCTGGAGCTCCTTTCTCCTCTTTTTTCTTCCACCCTCTTTTGGATATCCCACAGGTAAAATTGTCTCAAGTCGGTAGTATCTCGGAGCATTCACCACCTCCGCTATCTCTCTGGCAGGTGGTGGAGTATATGTGAGACTGCTTAATCCCTCCTCTTCCAGGGCCAGGAGGAAGTATCCCACCGCTAACCATGTGGATTCCCTGGAATAGGGTGCCCGAATATCTGAAAAAATCATCACCAAATATGGAGCCTCTTCTAAAAAATCCTTTCTCCAGGTGATGTTTTCCCTCTCCATCCATTCTTTAAGCTCTCCCCTTACCCTTCTATGTAGATCCCTTTCAAACTTTTCGCATCTTCTTCTTATCTCTCTCTTTTTCTCAGGATCTTTTACTATTAGAAAGTACCAGGGTTGCTTGTTTATCCCAGAGGGTGCTTCCCTTGCCACCTCAATGCACCTTATTATCTTATCCACCGGAAAGCTCTCGCTTTTAAACTTTCTCACCGTTCTCCTACTTTTGGCAAGATCCAGCAGCATATACCCACCATCATCCCATCTCTTTATCCTTTTTAAACTTATCCATAAAATGAAGCTTTGAGTATCTCCGCAGGAGATGATCAGCCAAAACAAAAGACATCATTGATTCCACCACCACAACAGCCTTAGGAACAATGCATGCATCAAATCTCCCATGAAGCTTTATTTCTTTCGTCTCCAAGCTTCTCAGATCTACAGTTTTCTGCGGCTTGTAAATTGATGGGGTTGGTTTGAAGGCTATCCTGGTCACTATGGACATGCCATTACTTATTCCTCCAAGAACCCCACCCATATTGTTGCTCTCTGTAACTATTTTTCCATTCTTCACTCCAAATTCATCATTTGCCTCACTTCCCCTCATCCTTGCAAGCTGAAAACCCATGCCGAACTCCACACCCTTCACTGCAGGAATGGCAAAAAATGCCCTTGCGAGCTCTCCTTCAAGATCATCATCGAATGGACCACCCAAGCCTGCAGGAACATTTCGGGCCACACACTCCACAATACCCCCAATACTATCCCCATCACTTCTCACTTCTGCAATTTTCTCCTTGATCTTCTCCATTGCTTCCACATCGGGACATATAGGATCTTTAGATGAGAAGAGTTCATCCTCTGAAAATTTTGCCACAATATTACCCACGCTTCTTATGGCTGCCTTTACAGCTATGCCTTCCATTTCTAGAATTTTTCTTCCAAAATAGCCTGCAAGCACCATGCCTGCTGTCAATCGTCCAGAAAAAAATCCGCTACCTCGATAGTCATTGAAACCAAAGTATTTTACATATGAGGTATAATCACTGTGACCTGGACGAGGGGTGTACCTTATCTCCTCATAGTACGATGAGTCCACATCCCTATTCTCAAGAACAATTGCGAGAGGTGCACCTGTGGTATGGCCCTTGAATATCCCAGAGATGATTTGCGGCTCATCCACCTCTCTTCTTGTTGAGGATGATTCAGGCAGCCCCCATCTCCTTCTTAACAATTCTTTCATCTCATCCTCGCTCACCTCTATTCCAGGGGGGAGACCTTCAATGAGAGTTCCAACAGCCACTCCATGGCTCTCTCCAAAAATGGAGAAGCGGAGAATTTTACCTATCATCAATAACCCTCCGTAAATCTTCAAAAAATCTGGGATAGGATTTTTCAACGCATTCACTTCCCTCTATTTTTGATATTCCCTCGGCTCCCAATGCTGCTATGCTCAGTGCCATGGCTATGCGATGATCTCCATGGGAATCAACAACCGCACCCCTGAGCTTTTTTCCACCCTTAACTACCAAGGATTCTTCCTTTTCTTTCACATCTGCTCCCATCTTTCTAAGCTCCAGGGCCATGCTCCTTATCCTGTCACTCTCCTTATATCTGAGCTGCTTCCCACGCAATATTGTGGTACCTGAAGAATAGGCGGCAACAACAGCGAGTACTGGAAAAAGATCTGGATGCTCCGTGCAATCCACATCTATACCTTCCAGCATATTGCTTTCCACCTCCACATAATTTTCTCCTCTCCTGATCTTCGCACCAAATTTCTCCAGTATTTCAACAATCTTCATATCCGGCTGCACATCATGTCTCTGGAGATTATTCACCCTTATCCTTCCATATAGAGCACCGGCAGCAAGAAAGAATGAGGCTGATGAATAATCACCAGGAACTACTATTTTTCCTCCCCTAGGTGGACGGTCCACATGGATGGTATCATTCTCCTTTCTGATTTTCGCCCCTGCATCTTCCAGTACCTTTATTGTCATCTCCACATAGCCCTTGGATACAAGCCTCGTAACTCTAACTGAACCCTCATTCTTTGCAGCCACAAATAGAAGCGAGGATACAAATTGAGAGGATATTCCTCCATCAACAAGCATATTCTTTTTGAGCTTTCTGCCAATAACTGTTACAGGCAAATACCCCGACGAAATTATAAAAGCACCTGCATCTCTCAGGGATTTGATGAGAGGAAGCATGGGTCTTCTTCTAAGAGAGCAATGCCCATCTATCCTGCTTTTTCCCTCTATAGTGGATGCAATACCCAGCGCAAATCTTGCAGTGGTTCCAGATTCTTCCGCATTTATATTCCCCGGCCTTTCTTCCACAGAGGTGATACCTTCCCAAGATATTTCAGCTCCCAGGGATTTCAGGGCATTCACCGTTGCAATTGTATCTCTACATATGAGAGATTTTTCTACCCGAAGCTTTCCTGCTATATAAGCTGCAAAAAAAGCACGATGAGTATAGCTTTTAGAAGGAGGTGCATCAACGATACCATTAATTTTCCCCACAGGCCTAATAATCACCGGAAAACACCTCCGTCTCTATAATCTCACCCTTTCCTCTCCAAATATCTCTCACTAGTTCCCTATCCTCAGTTATTGCAAAAAGTGCGGGACCCTTGCCACATAGTCCTGCAGTTATTCCAAACACCCGAAGCTCAACCAAAGGTTGAAGATTATAGCTGAAGAAATCAGAATAAATAAGTCCATTGAGAAACGCTGCCTCTTCCCATTTTCCATTAATCGCAAGATTAAATATTCTCTCCACAGTACTATAAAGAGCTGTAAAATCTTTGCCCTTTAATGAGGAGGTGAGAACCTCTCTCCCGGGGATTAGAAGCACCACCGGCGTATTTTCAATAGCTTCCCTTTTCAATATCTTCATTTTTCTGTTATCTGTGAATACCAGTCCTCCGAAATGCGAGGCACATGCATCATCGTAAGCACCCGTGAGGGTAACGCCCGCTCTCTTTGCAGCTTCCACCCCGAGCTTCACAAGCTCCTCCTCGCTTATCTGCAACTCCAGCTTATTCGCAAGCTCGAAGATTACCGCGTTGGCCACCGCGGAGCTGCTCTTCAACCCTTTTGCGGGAGGTATATCGGATTCTATCCACAATTTCACCCCGAAGTTCTGGCCGGTGCGCATTCTCATAAGCTTCACTATCTCCTCTATGAGCCTTGTATCCCCGTATTCTCTGCCCCTCACATGTATATTGGTGAGTATACCCTCATCCACTATTTCCGCGTGAGCCACCACCCGAAGATTGATACCTATGGCTGCGCCCTTTCCTGTGGCCATCGCATTGACCACGGTGACTGCAGAGCGTGCCACCGCACTCATCTCAGAGCCTCCAGAGCAGCGCTCCTCATATATTCCGCATCGACCTCAATGCCCATCCATATTCTGAAACTCTCCGCCGCCTGTTCGGCGAGCATCCACAACCCGTCGATTACCCTGCAACCTCTGAGCAACGCGTCCCTCAGCAGCTTTGTGCGAAGCGGAATGTACACGATGTCCATCACCACAAGTCCATCGCTCAAAAACTCTGCCGGCACGAGGCTTCTGTTCTCGCGCATGCCCACCGGCGTGGCGTTTATGAGAATATGCGACCTGCGCAATTCCTTCTCCAGATTTTCCAGATTCAGCTTATCCGCCTTCATACCCTGGCGTATCAGAGCATTCACCCTCTCCTCCTTCCTGTCCAGTATGAGCACATCCGCATGCTCTGCAAGTGCAGTTCCTATGGCTTTCCCGGCACCGCCACCACCGATAATTAGCACACGCGAATCTTTCACCTCTGTAAATCTCTGCAACGCGCGAAGAGCGCCTGTGGCATCCGTGTTGTATCCCCAGAGTCTATTATTTCTACGCAAAACGGTGTTAACTGCCCCAATTCTGGCAGCGATGCCCTCCACCCTGTGAAGATATCTCAGAATTTTCTCCTTGAACGGCATGGTTATGTTCGCGCCTTCAATTTTGAGATTTTCAATTATTTCCACAGCTTCCTCCACGCTACTCTTTGAGATTGCCATGTATCTCGCGCTGATTCCATATTTTTTGAAAGTGGCGTTGTGCATGGGTGGGCTGAGCGAATCTCTCACATCTCCACCGATAACCGCATAGAGCAGCGGCTCATCCATTTCCCAGAACCTCCAGAATGCGACGCATCTCATCCAGAGTGAGAATGCCCTGTGCAGCTGTGGCATCGCTCAGGGAGACATAGGTGAAGGGAGCCAAAAAGCTGCTAAGAACCCGGGATATCTTCCCCATCTTGCCCATGCAGAACGCTATTATGTCTCCATCGCTATGCTCATACAGCCGCAGGAGCCTCAGATTGTCCTCGTAACTTCTCGCGAAGGGTACTATTTTTCTCACAGCACCCCCGCGCATCTTTTCTGCAAGTTTAATGAGTTCCTCAATAGAAGGTGTGCCCTGGAAATTGTGGTAAGAGAGAATCACATCCACATCTTTCCTTTTCGCAAGTTTCAGAAGCTCATCTTTTATGGGCGCGTGGAACTCCACATCCATGTACCTGGGCTCAATCTCCAGAAATTCTTCAAAGATACGCAGCCTCTCCCTCTCGCCTATCTCTCTTAGTCCACCTTCCTGGTGCCTTCTCACAGTAATGATGAGCTTCTCTCTGTAACGCTCCAGCTGCTGAAAATTGGAAAGCTCCTCCATGGCGTCCACCCTTATCTCGTAAAGCTGCAGCGGGTACCTCTCCATGATTTTGAGCGCATCGTCGACCTTTGAAGCGATAATCACCCCTGCGAGCATGGCATTTCCCCTAAGGTCCTCAAAATCAGGCTTTCCTCCACATCCACCACTTTCACGGTTCCTATCTCCACGGGCACAACCAGCGTCATCTTTCCGTACCAGAACTTCTTATCGTTTCTCATTGCTCTGAGAAGCTCGATGGGTTTGAATGGTATGCACCCATCCAGGCCAAATTTCATGAGAAGCGCATCCACATCTGCAGGGTCGAAGCCATAGAGCTTCTCGCCTAAAAGAGCACTGAAGCGTAGCCCCTGGGCCACCGCAACTCCATGCTTTATCTTGTATCCATAATACTTTTCCAGGGCGTGGGCGAAGGTATGTCCAAGATTCAGCACTCTCCTTATCCCATGCTCCTCCTTCAGGTCCTGATTCACTATGCTCAGCTTGTACCTCACGCATCTCTCTATGATATCTTCATTCACCCCGCTACCTCTCATCACCGCCCCGTGGATATCTCTGCTGAGAATCGCATACTTCACAAGCTCCCCATATCCGTTGCTCCACTCCTCCGGAGGCAGTGTGTGAAGCACATCCGGGTCTATCACAATGTAACGGGGAAGATAGAAAGTGCCCACCATGTTCTTTCCCCTGAAATTTATTCCGGTCTTTCCTCCGATGGCCGCGTCTATCTGCGCAAGAAGCGTGGTGGGTGCGAGAAGAAGAGACACGCCGCGCATAAATGTGGAGGCAACAAACCCTGCAAGGTCCGTGATTACGCCGCCCCCAAGTCCGATTATCACGGATTTCCTTGTAAACCCCGCATCCAGGAGCTTTTCCCAGAGCATTGATGCAAATGTGAGACTCTTTGTGCTCTCGCCCTCCGGAAGAATGAGAGGGGTGTACTCAAGGCCATTCAGCTTTTCAAGGTGAAGGGTCGCAACTCTCTTATCCGTTATCACCGCAACCCTGTGAGGTCGCAACGCATTCACCATGTCCGCGATGCTCTTCAGAGACCCCCGTCTGATAACAAGCTCCATTTTTTCATAGCCTCCATGAGCTCTGCGAATTCCTGGAAATTTAGGCTCTGTCTCCCGTCCGACAGCGCCTTTTCCGGCTCGGGATGCACCTCCACCATTATTCCATCGGCTCCCACTGCAAGAGCCGCTTTGCTGAGGGGCAGTATCAGGCTCCTTCTCCCTGCAGCGTGCGATGGGTCAACTATCACAGGAAGATGGCTCAGCTCCTTGAGCACGGGAACCGCTGATATGTCCAGAGTGAACCTTGTGACCTTTTCAAAGGTCCTTATCCCTCTCTCGCAGAGTATCACATTCTCGTTGCCCTCGAAGAGGATATACTCAGCTGCATAGAGCCACTCCTCTATGGTGTTCCCGAATCCACGCTTGAGAAGCACAGGTTTATCGCTCCTGCCCACCTCGCGTAGAAGCTCGTAGTTCTGGCAGTTGCGTGAGCCAACCTGTATTATGTCCACATAATTCTCCACCAGAGGCACCTTTCTCGTGTCCATAACCTCGCTCACCACAACCATATCATATTCATCCGCGGCCCTGCGCATCCATCTCAAGGCATCTTCGCCGAATCCCTGAAATGAATAGGGCGATGTCCTGGGCTTGTAGGCACCGCCGCGCAAAATTTTCACGCCTATCTCGCTGAGAAACTCTGCAGTCTTCATTATCTGCTGTGGACTTTCCACAGAGCAGGGGCCTGCAATAACCACGAACTCCCCGCCTATCTTCACATCGCCAATTCTCACGACGCTCCTCATCCTGTAATCCCTGGAAACCTTCAGAACCTGCATCGCTTCGGTCATCTGCCCACCTCCAGTATCTCCAGAATCGCTCTGCCCATTGAGGTCAGCTCCACAGGTTTGCGCTCCTCTCTGTCCCCGTAGTCTATCAAACCCAGCTCGCGGAGAATCTTGGCGTTCATCTTCAATGTGGATATGGATTTTCCGTGTCTCCTCGCTATGTCCTGAAGAATCGCGTTCAGGCTCTTCTTCGCATTTCTCTTTCCTCTTTTACCATTGCCTTCATGCGAACTCTCCAAGATAATCTCTTTCTCCAGTCTCTGGAGAATGAGAAGCTGCGTATCGTTGAGAGCACGCAACGCTATTCTGCGAAGAGACATAAAAAATTCAAGTTTTCTCTCTGGCGAATTCAAAATTCCCTCTAAGGCTGCACCCATTGGCGGGGCATCACATCCATGGTACGCTTTCCATATTGGGAGGGCATCACGCCCTTTCTCCTTCCAAATTGGTCCGGCATCACCATCACCTGAGAAGGTAGATTGGTTTTATTATTTAAATATTTAGCCTGAAAACAATGGCCATTTTATCAGAGCTACATTTTTCAGGCCAAATGGTTAAATAGGTTGCATGTTTCGCAGATTCTGGTGAAGATGATGAGTGGTGATGGTTTTTGGCCTGAGCAGAGCCATTAAAAATGCAAAGGGAAATGCCATAATAGCGGAGCTGAAGCTCTATTCTCCGAAACACGGCGACCTTCTGCGGGGCAGGAACCCCTTTGATATTCTCCGCGCATATGAAAGGGGCGGTGCAATCGCGATTTCGTACATAACAGAGACGCAGTATTTCAGAGGAAGCATGTATATGCTGAAAAGAATATGCAGAGAGACTGAGCTTCCTGTGCTCAGAAAGGATTTCATAAGAAGAAAAAAGGACATTGAGGATACTGCTGAGGCGGGTGCCTCCGCTGTTCTTCTCATCGCGCGAATCCTGAAGGCTCAGCTTGCGGAGTTCGTGGACCTTGCGAGGGAGCACGGTCTGGACGCGCTTGTGGAGGTGCACACGCAGGAAGAGATATCCATGGCTCTTCAAACAGGCGCCGCGATGATAGGCATCAACAACAGGGATATAAGGAAGCTTGAGAAGGATGACGGCGATGTTTCGCTCACAGAAAAGCTCGCGCCCCTGATTCCTCCAGACTGTCTGAAGGTGAGTGAGAGTGGAATAGCCACGGAGGAGCAGCTGAGAAGGGCACTTAGAGTCGCAGATGCCGTGCTTATCGGCACGGCGCTCATGAAGGCGGAGAATCCTGAGAAGATGCTCAGAAGCTTTGTGGAGGTGAGAATATGAGCCTCCTTGAGAGAATTATGGCCGGAGAAAATCTCAGCTTCGCCGAAGCGTATACTCTTTTCAGAGAACTCACACAGGAGAGTGAAGTGAGAATCGCCGCGTATCTCACAGCGCTGCAGAGCAAGGGCTACACGGGAGAGGAGATTGCGGGACTTGCAAAGGCCATGAGGGATATGGCTCGCAGAGTTTCTCTTGGTACCGTGGCCGATACCGCAGGCACAGGTGGGGATGGAACTGCCACCATAAATGTGAGCACTGCATCGGCGCTCATACTTTCCTCCTTCACCAAAGTGGCGAAGCACGGCAATGTGTCCGTGACATCCAAAAGCGGCTCGGCTGATGTGCTGGAGGCGCTGGGATTCAATATTCGTATAACGCCGGAGAGAGCGCAGGAGATGATTGAAAGGAAAAACTTCACTTTTCTCTTCGCTCCACTGTATCACAAAGCGCTCAAGCCCGTAATGCCCGTGAGAAAAGCGCTGAGGGTGAAAACGGTGTTCAATGTACTTGGCCCTCTTGCAAATCCTGCAGAACCTGCCTATCAGGTGGTGGGTGTGAACTCCCCACAGCTTGTGGATAAGATGGCCCGGGCCCTCTCTCTTCTCCGCGTTAAAAGGGCGCTTGTGCTTCACGGTTCCGGGATGGATGAAGTGAGCCCCTCAGGTGCAACGATTGTTGCCGAGGTGAGGGAAAAGAGAATACAGAGTTACACCCTCACGCCCGAAGATTTCGGGGTGCAGAGAACCAGGGTGCTTCCATGCGCATCACCTGAAGAAAGTGCTGCGAGGATAAGGGCAGTGCTGGCCGGAAATGGGAAAGAGGAGGACCGGAACTTCATACTCATCAACGCCTCCGCTGCTCTTTACTCCGCAGGAGTTGCGAGGGATTTCAGAGATGGTGTGGAGCTTGCATCCAGCGTTCTCGGCACCACGATGCTTAAAAGACTGGAGGAGATGGCATGCCTTTCAAGAAGCTGAGCTATGTGGAGCCGCTGAAACTCTACGCTGCTCTCAGAGAATATCCCATGCCCTTCATTCTCCACTCTGCTGAGAAGGACAGCAGAAAATCGAGGTACACATATATATCTGCGGCTCCCGAATTCAGAGTTGAGGTGGATGAAAGAGGCACGCATGTGGATGGCACGAAGATATCTCACGAGAGAAAACCGTTTGTCTCTCTCAGAAAACTCATGAAGGACCGGGTCACGGGCACGAGATTCGCGGGTGGCTTTGCGGGCTACATTGCCTACGATGCGGTCCACAATTATGTAGAGGGGCGTGTGGATGAGCCCTCGGTGTTCGGCTACTACCCGTGGGTGTTCATCTACGATTATGCGAGGAAAGAACTCGAGATATTTTACCTGAGAGAGCCGCCATTTGACCCTGAGCGCATCGTTTCGTGGGCGAGAGATGAGAGGATGGAAAATGATGGGTGCGCATCTCTTAAGGGCACGGATGCGGATATGGATACTTTCACAGATATGGTGGAGCGGGGGAAAGAGCACATCCTCGCCGGAGATGTGTTCCAGGTGGTGCTTTCCAGAGAATATAGATTGAGTGTGGATATGAGCCCGCTGAAGATATATGAGAATCTCACCAGGATAAATCCAAGCCCCTACACCTTTCTGCTTGAGTTCAAAAAGGCTGTGGTGGGTGCATCTCCCGAGACCATGGCCTCTGTGGAGGGGAGAAGGGTGAGAATCAATCCCATAGCGGGCACGGTATCCAGGGGCAAAACGGAGGCGGAGGATGAGGAGCTCAGAAGAAAGCTGCTGAGGGATGAGAAGGAGCGGGCAGAGCATGTGATGCTGGTGGACCTTGCGAGAAATGATGTGCGGCGCGTTTCAAAGCCTGGAAGCGTGAGACTCGTTCGCTTCTTCGATGTTCTCCGGTACAGCCATGTGCAGCATATTGAGAGCGAGGTCATCGGGGAGCTGGAAGATGATAAGGACTCCTTTGATGCCATGGAAGCAGCATTTCCCGCAGGCACACTCACGGGAGCGCCAAAGCTCAGGGCCATGGAAATTATAGAGGTGCTTGAAAGAAGCAGGAGAGGAATTTATGGAGGTGCGGTGGGCTACTTCTCTGCAACCGGGGATGCTGATTTCGCCATAGCCATACGCATGCTGGAAATGGAGGGGAAAGAGGCGAAGGTACGGGCAGGAGCGGGTATAGTTGCAGATTCTGTGCCTGCAAGAGAGTACATGGAGACGGAGCATAAGATGGCAGCGGTTCTGAGAGCTCTGGGGGTGAGAGAATGATTGTGGTGATAAACAACAGGGATTCCTTCGTGTGGAACCTTGCGGAGTATGCCTCGCTCTTCGACCGCGTGAAGGTGGTTCCGAACACAATCAGCGTTGCAGAGATTCGTGCCCTTAATCCCGACGGTGTGATAATCTCACCGGGTCCGGGAACTCCACATGATAGGCGGGGGGTGGGTAACTCTCCGGAGATTGTGGCCAGGCTCGATGTCCCCCTGCTTGGCGTATGTCTGGGGCATCAGATAATCGCCGAGGTTTTCGGAGGCTTCGTGCATCAGGTGAAGCCGAGGCATGGAAAGGCGAGTCCGGTGAGGCACGATGGACGCGGGATTTTCAGAGGTGTGAAGAACCCCATTATGGCGGGTAGGTATCACTCCCTTGCAGTTCTTCGCATTCCTGATAATTTCGAGGTCACGGCAGTATCAATGGATGACAGTGTGATAATGGGCATGAGGCACCGGAGCAGGCCGATTGAGAGTGTGCAGTTCCATCCGGAGAGCGTGCTCACGGAATGGGAGAGTAAAGAAGGTGTGAAAATAATAAAGAACTTCGTGGAGATGACAAGATGATGTTCGTGAAAATATGTGGCATAAAAAATAGCGATGAGCTCAGGCTCGTGGAGCGCTACGCGGATGCCACCGGCGTGGTTGTGAACTCCGTATCGAGGAGAAAGCTCCCTCTGAGGGTTGCAAGAGAACTTATAGAGGAGGCGAGGATTCCCGTGTATCTGGTCTCCACCATGAGGGAGTTTGCAGAGTGGGCCAATGCCATAGAGAGAACAGATGCGAGGTACATACAGGTGCATTCCGATGCGAACCCGAAGACGGTGGAGAGACTGAAAGTGGAGTACGAAGTGAAAGTGCTCAAGGCCTTCACTGTTCCGCGAAAAAGCCACGATGCGGAGGAAGAGGCTGAGAGGCTTCTGGAGCAGATAAGCAGATACGAGGTGGACGGTTTGCTTCTCGATACCGGAGCAGGAAGCGGCAGGAGACACGATTACAGGGTGAGTGCCATAATAGCCAGGAAAATGCCCGTGATACTTGCAGGAGGTCTCAATCCAGAGAATGTGGAAGAGGCCATAAGGTGGGTGAAGCCTGCAGGGGTGGATGTATCCAGCGGTGTGGAGCGCAATGGCATCAAAGACAGGCGCCTCATAGAGGAATTTGTGAGGAGGGTGAGGGATGTGGTTCGGTAGGTTCGGAGGGCAGTTCGTGCCGGAAACGCTTGTGGAGCCACTTAAGGAGCTGGAGAATGCCTATTACAGGCTCAGGGAGGATGAGGAGTTCAGAAGTACGCTGGAGCAATATCTTCGAGAATGGGCCGGTAGACCCACCCCGCTCTACTATGCAAGAAGACTGAGCGAGAAGCTTGGAGGTGCAAAAATTTATCTCAAGAGGGAGGACCTGCTGCACGGTGGTGCGCACAAGACAAACAACGCTGTGGGGCAGGCTCTTCTGGCGAAATTTATGGGGAAGAAGCGTCTCATAGCGGAGACCGGTGCGGGACAGCACGGTGTGGCCACGGCCATGGCCGGTGCTCTGCTAGGCATGAAGGTGGACATCTACATGGGTGCGGAGGATGTGAGGAGACAGGCCATGAATGTGTTTCGCATGGAGCTTCTGGGTGCACGCGTTATCCCCGTGGAGAGCGGGACACAAACACTCAAGGATGCAATAAACGAGGCTCTGAGAGACTGGGTGGGAAGCTTTGAGGAATCGCACTATCTCATAGGCTCCGTTGTGGGCCCGCATCCCTATCCTCTCATCGTCAGAGATTTTCAGTCTGTCATAGGGAGAGAGGCAAGGGAACAGATGCTCAGCGCTGAGGGCACTCTTCCAGATGTTATCGTGGCATGTGTGGGCGGTGGAAGCAACGCCATGGGCATATTCCATCCCTTTCTACATGACCCTGTGAGACTCGTGGGTGTGGAAGCGGGAGGCAGAGGCCTGAAAAGCGGGTTACACGCAGCCTCGCTTACTGCGGGAAGAGATGGAGTGTTTCACGGCATGCTCACCTATTTCCTGGAGGATGAGAACGGGCAGATAAAGGGGACGCACAGCATATCTGCAGGCCTGGACTATCCCGGAGTGGGGCCAGAGCATGCATGGCTGAAGGAAAGTGGAAGAGCGGAATATGTTACGGTTAGCGATGAGGAGGCGCTCAGAGCATTTCACGAACTATCGAAAACTGAGGGGATTCTGCCAGCTCTGGAATCCTCACATGCCCTTGCTTATGCGATGAAGCTTGCGCAGGAGATGGATAAAGATGGGATTATACTGATGAATCTCTCCGGCCGCGGGGACAAGGACCTGGATATAGTGAGGGGTGTGAAAAATGTTTGAGCGCGGTTCCGTGATACCCTACATAACCGCCGGAGACCCGGATATGGAGGCAACTCTTGAATTTCTCCAGGCAGTGGATGAGTTTGCAGGTGCCATAGAACTGGGTATACCCTTCAGCGACCCCATGGCCGATGGAAAAATCATACAGGATTCGCATCACAGAGCCCTGAGAAATGGTTGCACGGTGAATGATGTATTCTCCCTGCTCAGGAAATTCAGAAAGCTCTCCGATACGCCCGTGGTGCTCATGACCTACTACAATCCCGTGTATGTGATGGGTGTGAAGAACTTCGTGGAAAATGCGAAGGCAGGCGGTGCAGATGGAATTCTGGTGGTGGACCTCCCTGTGAGCCATGCTTCAGAGCTGCTTGAGGCCGCGCGCGATGCCTCACTTCGCACAGTTTTCCTTGCGGCACCCAACACTCCCAATGAGAGATTGAGGGAAATAGATGAGGCAAGCAGCGGGTTCGTGTATCTGATATCCCTCTACGGCACAACAGGCGCCAGGAATGAGGTGCCAGAGAGTGCTTTCAGGATGATAAGGAGAGCAAGAGGGATATGCCAAAACCTCATTGCTGTGGGATTCGGGGTCTCCAGGAGAGAGCATGTTGAGAGCCTGATTAAGGAAGGCGCGGACGGTGTGGTGGTGGGCAGTGCGCTGATGAAGCTTGTGGGAGAGCATGGCAGAGAGGCAGCCGGTGCACTGAAGGAGAAGATGCGGGAGCTCTCAGGATTGTAGAAAAGAGTAGAATTTTTCATAAGCCTCCCTTATCTCTTCTTTTTTAAAAAATTCCCTAACGGCAGAGGGTTTGGCTCTATCCAGAGAATTCTGGAACTCTTTTATGGCTTCTTCTGAAAAATTCAAAATTTCTCTTATAAAATCCTCACTATCGTTTAAAATTGCTTTTCCGTATGTACTCAAAATCTTGTAGCTCGTTCCTCCGATGTGAATATCCCTCTTATGCATTATGTCTAGATATGCCACTCCTATTGCATAGGGAAGTCCTATCACATACTTTATTAATCTCTCATGAGCCCTCACATCCATTACTTCCACCCTGCCTCCTAGAGACTGGATAAAGGAGGATATTTCTTTCGCATCCTCTATTCTCCCCTCTACAGGAGTTACAATAAATAGCGAGTTTTCTAAGCTTTCTATTCCCGGTCCAAACATCGGATGTACACTTGCAACCTTCAAATAATCTGGAAAATTTGCATAGAAGCTTACAATAGGGGATTTTATGGTGGAAATATCAAATACAATCTTTCTTTCACTGCTTTTTCTGGCTATCCTTGAAATTTCTATAAGATACCTCTTTATTTTCTCTCTTGTAGATGCAAGTATTATCACATCACTGTGTTCATACATCTCCTGAATTGAGGAAAAATCAGAAGGATGATACTCCGAATAAAATCCAGTGAATGCTGAATCAAGCTCTCTGGCAAATAATCTTCCCATTTTTCCAAATCCCGCTATACCGACTCTTAAATTTATCTTTCTTCTTTTTTGAATCCTTCTGCTCATCTTTAAAATCTCTCTAAAAACATTCTGAAATGGACCTGCTCTGGAAAGAATAGCCATCTCTCGCTTTTCATCCCTAATATTCATTCCATTGTTCAATTTTACCTGACCAATTTTCCTAGCAATCTCAAGTCTTCCCTCAAGGAGAGATAAAATCCGATTATCAATATCATCTATTTCTTCTCTAAGAGATTGAAGCTCATTCCTGCGATCTGCAGTAGATATTGGAAGGGCATCACCATCACTTGAGGATGGTAGCTAACAAATTACTTAAATATTTGGTCGAAGAAACCTGGCCAAAGGTTAAACTTTATTTCATTGGAGAGCATTATGGACATGTGTCCCTCGTCACAATAATCTCAGAGATAATTGCATCGCTATGGTTAATGCTTCCAGCATACATACCCAATCCCGCAGCTGTACTTTTCAAGGGTAAAGTGCCCATGGATTTTGGAAAGATATTCTTAGACGGCAGGAGAATTCTAGGTAGAGGTAAGACCTGGCGCGGGTTTTTTGGAGGTGCAGTTACCGGCTTCATCACGGGACTTATTCAGAACTTCATAGCAGGATATTTACCCGCCTCTTATTTTCCAAGATTTGGAGAAGGATTGCAACTTATAGGTGTGCTTTTATGCCTATCCTTCGGAGCAATGAGCGGGGATGTTCTCGGCTCCTTTATAAAAAGAAGAATGGGTATAGAGAGTGGTGGAAAAGCGTTTTTGCTTGATCAACTTGGCTTCGTGCTGGTTGCCTGGCTTTTTCTTCTCCTTCTGTATCCATCCTGGTTCATGGCTCATTTTGGGAAAATCATTCCCGTACTCACAATTCTCGTGATAACCCCTGCATTGCATAGGGTAGTAAACATCATAGGATACAAAATGGGAAAAAAAGAGGTTCCATGGTGATTATATCTCCATATTCTCCACAAATATTTTTGCATTTTTCTCATCAAGGTGACATATTCTTATTAACTTGAGTGAGGTGTTTCTATGCTCTTCAATAAATCTTCTTATTGCCCTGCCGAATATACGAGCAGCTCTGTCCTTAGGAAAACCAAATATTCCTGTGCTTATGGCAGGCATGGATAGGCTCTCTATCCCTAACTCATGGGCACGGAGAAGGGAGTTATAAACAGCGTTGAATAGTAACTCATCCTCATTATTGTTACCTCCTCTCCATACAGGACCCACAGCATGGATCACATACTTTGCCTTCAACTTACCTGCAGAGGTTACAGCAGCATCACCTGTTTTGACTGGGCCATGCTTTTTAACATATTCATCGCTCTCTCTCTGTATTTCATATCCACCAGCTCTCACTAGGGCAAAGGCCACTCCGCCCCCGTGTTTGAGATTCTCATTTGCAGCATTTACTATGGCATCCACATCCTCTTGGGTGAGATCACATACAGCAACCTGGATTTTTTTATCTCCCACATTCCACTCTCTGAGAATCATGTGTTTGAATTGAAATCCCCGATAATAAAATTTTCTGAGAAATTGAATGATAAAAAATAAGAGGAATGAATGATGAAAAGATTGATGCAAATTACACTGAGTTATTCACGGTTTTTCTTCTTATCTGCGCCATTTTCACCACCTTTTTTAACCAATCTTCTTTTTCCGATTCTTCCTCGTAGCTCTAATCACTCTCGTCATAGTCTTCTGTATAGTTCTCTTCTACACTGAACTCTTCCAGATACTCTTCTATCTCTTCCTTCTCGTCATTCTTTCTCTTCTTTTTAGGTATGTACATGGGGGATCACCTCCCGAAATTGGAAAACTTTGAAATTTTCGATAAAATTAAAGAGATAAAGGAGAGAATTGTCACTGATGTAGCTACAGTTTATGCATCCTTTAAATGAAAATAAAAACGAAAAAATAAATAGGTAGGAGTGATAGATTTATGAGATGGGAGAAAATAAAATAGAAGATAGCCACTATATGTCAGAGAAAATGTGAACATGAAGCCTTACAGGAATAGGGATATCCATATTTTTGCTGATAGTAAATTGGAGCATTTGCAAAAGAAAAGTAAGAAAAAAGGGGAGTAGGCTAAATGACTTCAGAAGAAAAATGGCTAATAATAATTCATCTGCCAATCATATCTGTTTTGGAGCTATAGCATAGTATGTTTAGATGCTCATGCGCTTTCCATGAACACTCTGAGAGCAATCATTTCAACCCCAGCATGATCTGATTCTAACTTTTATAAAGACTCGTTACAGACTTGATATTCTTAACCGAAGGATTTATAAACATTTTACCAATACTCCATCAGGGCGCGTGGCCTAGCCAGGATAGGGCGCTGGCCTTCTAAGTCAGTGATCGCGGGTTCGAATCCCGCCGCGCCCGCTGAATGAAATGCATTTTTAAGGACGAGAATGGAATATGCCACGGAAGATATAAAGGATTTAAATGCATAGAGGAGAAGTGTGAAGATTATGGAAAATAT
>JAGGTO010000084.1 GCA_021163705.1 Thermoplasmata archaeon
AATAGGTAGCTTTATGCCTGTGAGAATAACAAGTATCCTCATCCTATTCTCAAACTCAGGGGCAATCCTTGCACCTATTATTATGCGTGCCTCCTTTTTCAAAAATGAGGAAATTGCATCTATCGCCATGTACATGCTGGAGAGCGGTGCATCCTCCCCCGTAGTAACATGTATTACTGCCCCAGATGCCTTAGAATAATCCATATCCATAACAAATGGTCTATTTAAAGCGTCTATTACTATCCCACGAGGATCCGAGACTTCTCCCTCTGAAATTAAGATTGTGGATAAACCACCCCGCTCCATCACACTCCTCAAATCCGTTAAATCCACATTTATTATGGAGGGCTTAGTTACTACATCCACAAAACTCATTATCGTGTAACTCATTAGCTGATCCATTACCATAAAAGCCTTGTTAAGAGGTAAATGCGGAACCACTTCCATAAGTTTATCGTTCTCTATAACTATTAAAGTGTTGGATGCGTTCATTATCTTTACCAGTCCCTTCTTTGCCTTTAAAAACCTGGCCTTCTCCACCTTAAAAGGTAATGTGGCTATGGTTATCACAAGTGCTCCACTATCCCTGGCTAACTCAGCCATAACAGGAGTTACCCCCGTACCGGTGCCACCACCAAGCCCGGTGGCTATGAAAACCACATCCACACCCTCCACGAGCCTCTTGAGCTCTTTTCTAGCCATCAACGCACTCCTTTCCCCTATTTCCACATCGCCTCCTGTGCCCACACCACCGGTCACCTTCTTTAAAACCACCTTCTTGTCTGCCTCAACTATCTGAAGATGATTGTAATCAGTGTTTATGGCTATGGTGGGAACTTTTAATCCTAGCTTTTTCATCCGAGTTACAGCATTGCAACCTGCACCTCCTATTCCAATCACAACTATTCTGGGCTTCTCATCCTCCCGCAATTCTTCCACATAAGTTATCTCCGAAACCCTCCTTATGAGAGCATTTATGCTCACATCAGCTCTCCTCCTTAACAAGCTCCTTCTTTATCTCCCTCTCAATGCTCTCCCTTGCAAGTTCAGAAATCTGCTTTCTCACATACTCCCTCACAGCGGTTCTTATGGCATCATCAAGATCAACAGCATCTCCTGCTTCCACAAGCTTTACCAGCATGGCAACAGTGCTTTTTGGAAGATCGACACTTATCTTCTCAACATTCTTAGGTGCAAATTTCTCAGCAAGAAAATTCTCTATGGCCGTTCTCACAACATCCGACAGATTTTTATACTCTCCACTCTTCACAAGCTCTTCCAATTTTTCCGCTGCTGCTCGGGAGAGCCTTATTGTAATTCTTATGGAATCTGACATCTTAACGGCCCCTTTTTGCTTTTTGTCTGACAATAAGTATTTCATAACACCTATATATACCTTTCTAAAAAATTTTAACTCCATGCATATAAAATTTTCACATTTTGAGTATTTTTATATCCTTTTTATCCTTTAAGTTATAATAATTCTGAAAATATACTGCCATTTGATTACGGTGTCTATAAATTAAGAAGGGGGGCTAAGAAATATTAAAACGAAAAATTATCTTCTCGCGATCTTCAAAAAATTTCGAAATATTTCCTCACCATATTCGGTATGCTCCACCTCTGGATGGAACTGCACTCCATATATGGCCTTTTTTCTATGCCTTATGGCCTGATACCTGCAGGTGGAAGAATGTGCCAGTGAGATAAGATCATCACCAAGCTCTTTTATCTCATCATTGTGGCTCTCCCATGCTATGATCTTTGGCGGCAATCCCTGAAATATTTCATCCTCATCATCTATGAATACTTCTGTCTTCCCATACTCGGGAGACTTTGCAGGTCCACATTCTCCACCAAAGTGCTCTGCTATTAACTGTGCACCCACACATATTCCTAAAATAGGTACCTCGAGCTCCTCAAGATACTGTGGCTGATTTCCTAACTTGTACTTCTCATATGATATGCTGGGAGCACCTCCCGATAAAACTAGGGCATCCGCATCCTTGAGCTTCTCTATTTCGGTGGTATTTGGTACTATCACCGCATTCACTTCCAAATCTCTCAACACTCTCCATTCCCTGTGCGTCCACTGACCGCCGTTATCCACCACATACACCTTCATAAAAATCACTTGGGTATCTCGAAATTCAAAGCTGATGATATTTCCTTGTAACGGTTTCTTATGGTGACTTCCGTAACTCCTGCAACCTCCGCGATTTCCTTCTGCGTTCTTGGCTCATTCAGAAGATTTGCAGCTATGTAAATCGCAGCGGCTGCCACTCCTGTAGGTCCTTTACCCGATGTTATACCCAGCTCCTTGGCCTTCTGAACTATCTCCTCCGCTTTAATGACGACATTCTTATCCAGGCGTAACTTGCTGCAGAATTGCGTGATGTATGAATTCGCCGTGGTAGGCTTCAGATTTAAATTCAGTTCCTTCGTCAGATGTCTATAAGCGCGACCAATCTTCTTCTTATTCAATTCGCTGGCCTTGGCAACCTCATCCAGGGTTCGGGGCATGCCTATCTTTCGGCAAGCTGCATAAATGCTCGCAGCCACAATACTCTCTATGCTTCTCCCTCGTATCAGATTCTTCTCCACGGCCTTTCGATAAATTATGGCGGCGGTCTCTCGAACATCTTTGGGTAGGCCCATCTTGCTTGATACATTGTTCAACTCCTGCAATGCAACAGATAAATTTCTCTCGGCGGCATTGCTCACTCTTATTCTCTGGTGCCATTTCCTCACACGATATATCTGCGCCCGATTTTTATGTGGAATCCTCTTTCCATAGGAATCCTTGTTACTCCAGGAAATCTCCGTGGCGAGACCTTTGTCATGACTCAAAAATGTTAATGGCGCTCCCGTCCTCGCCCTCTTCTCATCCTGCTCCGCATCAAAAGCACGCCATTCAGGACCTTGATCAATGAAGGAATCCTCAATCACATACCCACAATCTCCACAAACAAGTTCACCACGCTCATAATCCCATATGAGATGTGTGGAGCCGCACTCTGGACATTTCATTATAATCTCTTCTTTAGGTCTTCTTGCCATCCTATCACCCATATAAATTTTTCTGTGCGTAAATGCGTAGCGGTCATCCTATTTAAATGTTTTGTTTTCTCCACTCTTCTTCTAAAAAATCTTTGCATCATATCCAGAAATATTTTTAATGGATAAAATTCATCAGAGCAAGATGATTAAAAATATTGCCACACTTAAAAATCATGGTCGCAAAGAACTGCGTGGTGAGATTCTATCTATCGCTGATTCTCTCCTTCATGAGATTAATGCCCGGAAGATAGTGAAGGAGAATGTGCATCTTGAGAATAATGTTTTGAAGATAAAGGATGAGGAATATCCACTTGATTCCCACAGAATATTCGTTGTGGGTTTTGGCAAAGCAGCAGTGCCCATGGCCCAGGCTCTGTGGGATATACTGGGAAATAAAATTACTGCTGGGATTATCAACTCTCCCTTTCCCTCAAGAATACCCCTTTTTAAAATTAATGTTGTGCCACACCCATTTCCAGATAAGAGGACCGTCGCAGCATCTCAGGAAATTATAGATTTTGTGAGGAAACTGAAGGAGGAGGATATTCTCTTGTGCTTAATCTCTGGAGGTGCCTCTGCCCTCTTTGAAATACCAATTCCCGGAATATCCATAGAGGAGGAGAGCAAAATAATAAAGCTAATGATGAGAAGAGGAGCAGATATCATTGAGCTAAATAAAGTGAGAATAGCCCTATCCCAGGTTAAGGGTGGAAAATTTCTAAGATTTATCAGGGCAAAAAATTGCATATCCCTTATAATTTCAGATGTGATTGGTCCTCCACAGTTTGTAGGTTCTGGCCCCACCTATCCACAGAAATACGAGATTGACAAGCTCCTGGAAAAATATGGGCTTCATTTTCAAATACCTGAGTATGAAATTTCAGAGAGTAAGGCTGAAAATATAGTGCTGGCAGATAATACATATGCCTTAGAGATAGCTTTTCAAATTGCCAAAGATAAAGGATACGAGGCAAAAATCTTTCCAGAATTTTTGAGAGGAGATCCTCAAACACTCCTCAATAAATTCTCAAGGGTTATGGAGAAGAACACTGAGAAAATTCTAATTTTTGGTGGAGAAACCACTGTGAATGTTGGAAATGCCCTGGGAAAAGGTGGCAGAAATCAAGAACTTGCTCTATATCTCGCGAAACTTCTACCTCCTTACTCTTGCTTTCTATGCATGGGCACCGATGGTATAGATGGACCTACAGATGCCGCAGGAGGCATTGTGGACGATCTCACATTAAAAAGAGCTGAACAGATGAATATCGATGTGGAGAAAGAGCTTGAAAACCACAACTCTTACCATGTGCTGTATGCACTTAAAGATCTCATTTTCACAGGATACACTGGGACAAACCTTGCGGATATATGCATTGGTATTAGAGCTAAAGCTCCTTGAGCTTATTCCATATTTTCTTAGCTCTCTCATCCAGTATTTTCTCTTCAAGATCTCGCAGAAGCTCTTCCTCGCTTATCCTCTTCTTTTTTCTCAGCATATCACTTCCTTATGGGAATTATACACAGAAATTTCCATTCTTTCTCCCCAGTATTGCGGTACCAGTGCGGTATATCTGGCTCTATATAGGCAAAATTTCCTGCGCTTACCTCAACTTCCTTATCTCCCGCACCTATAATGCCTTCTCCCTCAAGCACAAAAATCTCATGCTCCCAAGGATGCTGATGCTTGGGTATAACTCCTCCAGGCTTCACCGTAAATAATCTCAAAGCATAATTCTCCGCTCCTTGCTCCTCTCTTATGAGCCATTGTATCCATACTCCTCTTGTTTTCTGACCATCCATTCCTTCCATATCCACCTTCTCTTTCTTCACCTTCTCCACATGCGAAACATACATCTTTCTCACCGGAAGAGCATGGCTGCGATTTCTATAAACTTTTTCTCTTTCTCCGCGCAAATTCACTTTCCAGCCTATTCTTTCTCCTGGAATAAATACCGTCGGGAATATGTGTCATCTTCACTCCTCTCTCTGCCATTTTACTCCAGTGTGTGTAGAGCTTCTC
>JAGGTO010000122.1 GCA_021163705.1 Thermoplasmata archaeon
CCGCTGTGGTGTGGGATTATAAGAAGCATTATATTTTTAATCAGAGATTGCAAAATGTGACAGATCGCCAGTAACAGGGTTCATTTATAAAGATTCGTTGCAAAAGCAGTATCATATAACATTATCCTCTCGACTTTTGAGTTGACTCAGTAATAGATGTGAAAATATCTTTATCTCTTCCTTTTCTCTAATTTCGCTTTGTAAGATTCCTTCATCACGGATATTCTGCCCAATATAAATTTTCAAAAGAACATCCTCTTCACTCATCTTTCTCACCTACCAAAATCAATAGAAAATCAAAATATATAAGCCTTTTTAGTTACAATATTTGAAAATCCATAATCTTCCACTGCCCCTCCACTTAAAAATATTAAAATAGGATAGGGAGGATGAGGATATATGCTTCTCAAGATTTACGATGGCGCTGAGAGCATTGGAGGCACAAAGATTTATTTGAAGAATGGCCCTCATGGATTATTTTTAGACTTTGGAATAAATTTCGAGAAGGGAAACCTTTATTTTAAAGAATATCTGAGGAGGAGAGCGATAAGAGGAATATACGATCCCATAACACTCGGTCTTTTACCCAAGATAAAAATCTACCGGGAGGATCTAATTCCAGCAGATCTTTCTATACAGGATTTTGAAGAAGTTCAAGTTGAGGCCGTTGTTGTCACTCATGCTCACGCGGATCATTTTGGAGAGATAGGAAATCTGAGATTTGATATTCCCATTGTAGCTTCTCCTGTAACTCTCCTTCTGATAAAGGCCATGGAGGATTGTGGCCATCCTTATGGAGGTATGGATGCCATTTACTCCTCGCAGCGCATAAAGAAAGAAGACGAGAGGATACTCTTGACTTCAAATAAAAGGGAGGGAAGATTCCTGAGAAAGTTTATTCCCACGGAGAGAATCCACGATAACATTCTAGAGTTTATGGGAACTATTCCGGGAAGAAATAATGAGACCATGGCCTCAATGGATGAACTTGAGAATCTTCCCTGGGAGATAAAAGGTTATCCGGTGGATCATTCCATCTACGGTTCCACGGGCTACATAATTGGGGAAGATATGACTATAGCCTATACTGGAGATTTCAGGCTCCATGGTGAGCAGGGATATCTCACCGAAGAGTTTGCAAAAAGGGCAAAAGATGCATCCCTTTTAATAATTGAGGGCACCAGATTATCCAGGGAAGAGCATGACTACACAAGCGAAGAGGATGTGAGAAAGAAGCTAAGAGAAGAGCTGGATTGTGCAGAGGGCCTTGTAATCGTTGATTTCTCTCCCAGGAACTTTGAGAGATTGAAACTCATTTCTGAGGTTGCAGGGGATAGAATAGTTTTGATAACAGAAAAAGATGCCTATATGCTCAACGCTCTCAAAAAAGCAGGCATAGATCTCTGGAAGAAGAATATAGGTGTATACAGAGCTCTGAAGGGTAAGAAGGAGGGATGGTTGAAATATTTGAGAGAGGATAGTGGTATGGAAGATAGGTATGTGGATCCCAGAGAGGTGAGAGATAATTTAGAGAACTATATACTCTCCTTCTCCCTTTATGATTTTCCAAATCTTCTGGACATAAAACCATCTCGTGGCATTTATATTTACTCATCTACGGAAGCTCTCACGGAAGAGCAGGAGTTTGATTTCATGACCATCCATAACTGGCTCTCCCGGTTCAACTTCAAGATAAGGGGATTCAGCCTTGAGAGGGGAAAACTGAAATTTTCCCGGGGATATCATGCTTCAGGCCATGCCTCTCCTGAAGATATAATCAAAATTGTGGAGACAATAGATCCAGAGATCATAGTGCCCGTACACACCACCAATCCAAAATGGTTTTCGAAGAATTTTGAAAATGTTAAAATCCTGAAAAATGGAGAGTCTCTCACCTATTAATTTTTCCCAAGTTTTTCCATGAGCTGTAGATAGGTAAAGCCTTTCTCAGTTAATCTTAATCCATCCTCCATGCTCTCAATATATCCACAGCGGAGAAGATACATTAGGATTTTATCACCCTCTCTACCAAGTATCCCATCTTTTTTGAGATCTTTCCTCAATTGAGAAAGTTTTACCGGCTTTTTCAGATATTTGAGATATTTTTCCCAATACCTCCTTCTTCCATTCTCAAAATTCAGAATGGGGAGAGGAGAGATCGTGCCCTTCTCGGCATGGTAAATCCTCAAAATGATTCGCGGCCTCCCTCTTCTACGAAGATATCGATAGTAGCTTTTGTTGTATATCATCTCCATAATGGCAATATAAAGGGCCAAGGCACCTGCCTTGTGGCCACAGCTGAGATTTATGTTAATCTCCAGATCAACTTTTCCCGCATAGGCATCAAAGATATCCTCAAGTTTTTCTCTCATTTTCTCATAGGCCAGATCGTAGTCTGTCAAATTCACCTTTATACAATTCAAATTCCTCAATAGGGCGATTATTCCTTTATATGCCTCCCTTTCATCCCTTGTAAAATTCTCCACTATAGCCTTAATCTCCTCTACTTCAAAGTTTGAGAATACTATTCCCTTATCAAAGCTCTTTGCTGCTTTAACTCCTTCCCAGAATTTCTCCACTTCCTCCAAATTAAGTTTTTTTCGCAAATCTTCTTCCTGATATGGGTATAATGTTAGAAGCGTTATAAACACTCTCATTTTTCACCCTCCATAAAAAGATAGGCAATGTCATTCGCAATAATTATCTTATTTTTCCCCTCTTTTCTTTCCTGAATGATATTTGCCTCCATAAGTTTTCTTTTGGCATCGGAGAGGGTTGAATATTTGATCCCCAGATCCCTTTTCAAATCAATGAGTTTTGCAAATCCCCCATACTTTGTAAGTAAAAGCTCCAGCATCCTATGGGCAGTTGACCCTTCCCTAAGAAAATTTTTTCCTTTCAGGGATAATAAGAGGGGGAGAGTTTTTATTCTCATCTTATCCTTGGTAGTGACCACATAGACAATAGGTATCCCTACCATTGCAGCTTGCAGGGCCAGAGAGAAGGCCATAATTTTTGTCCCTCCGGTGATATTGACAACACAATTTTCATCCAAAAATCTCTGGATCTTTTTGATGCAGTCCTGAAAGCTCATGGGATCAACCTTCACCACTCTTAAATTTTCCACCTCTTCTCTTACCTTTCTCAGAGAATTTTCAATTCTGGGCCTCTCATCCTCGTTTACATATCCATAAAAAACTATATTTTCTTCAGGCATTAAAACTCTGGCAACTTCCACAATCACCTGCGGAGCCCAGCCGAGGGTGGATAGAAGCTTCATGCTCTTTCCTCCAAACATGATTATGAAATGGGAGCTTAATAAATCTTTCCTGAAATTTAACTCAATTTTGAGTAACAAGCGACATCTTTTTAACAAAAGAGTTGATAGGGAGGGTGTGATTGAAAATGCCATAGAAGCTTTAAAGAAAGGAGAATTCATCTTCATATACGATGGTGATGGTCGGGAAGAGGAGACAGATATAGTGGTAGCTTCACAGTTTATCACTCCTGAGAAGATAAAGTTTATGCGAAAGGAGGGTGGAGGGCTCATATGTGCCACTATTCCTCACGAGTATGCAGAGAAAATAGGGTTGCCTTATCTTCATGATATATTTAATAGGAGTGGGTATGAGATATTCAAATATCTTACCCCCAAAGTTAGATATGATGCGCATCCATCATTCTCTGTGACGATAAATCACAGGGATAATTACACGGGAATACCGGATAATGAGAGAGCCAAAACGATTAAGGAGTTTGCAAAATTTATTGCAGAGGTTGAGAGTATGGATTCTCCCATGATAGAATTTGGGAGGAGGTTCATCTCTCCTGGCCATGTGCATCTTCTCATATCCTCCGGGTTGGATAGAAGAAGGGGTCATACTGAATTATCCACAGCTCTTATGGTGATGGCTGGTCTTATACCCTCGGCTACTATTGTGGAAATACTGGGGGAAGATGGAAGATCCATGGGAAAGAATGATGCGAGAAAATTTGCCAGGAGGAAGGGGATAATATTTTTAGAGGGTAGTGATATTCTGGATGCGTGGTCAAAATGGTACGGGTGATGGCCACTGGAGTATTCGATATAATTCATCCTGGGCATATTTTGTTTCTTCAAGAGGCAAAAAAGCTCGGAGATGAGCTTGTTGTTGTAGTTGCCAGAGATTCCACAGCAGAGAGATTAAAGCATAGGCCAATTATGCATGAGGATGCCCGTAGATTCATAGTTGAATCCCTCAAACCCGTTGATCGGGCTGTTTTGGGGCATGAGGATGATATGTATAAAACTGTGGAAGAGCTCAGACCCGATATAATAGTGCTTGGCTATGATCAGAAATTTGATGAAAAAGAAATTGAGGATGAATGCAAAAAGAGGGGCGTAGATGTTAAGGTTGTGAGGCTTAAAAGATATGGAGATAGCGATCTTAATGGAACAAGAAAGGTAATCTACAGAATAGTGCAGAGGGTGGATGAGCTATATGCGAAGGATAGGAATAGTTGATACCACATTTGCCCGTTACGATATGGGATCTGCCGCTGAGGATGAATTGCGAAGAATGGGCACTGGATTCAGGATCATTCGCCGCACAGTACCTGGCGTTAAGGATTTGCCTGTCGCAGCCAAGAAGCTCATAGAGGAGGAAGGCTGCGATATAGTCATTGCGCTTGGCATGCCTGGACCAAAGCCTATAGATAAGCAGTGTGCGCATGAAGCATCTCTTGGTTTAATCATGGCGCAGTTGCTTACGAATAGGCATATTATTGAAGTATTTGTGCATGAGGATGAAGCAAAGGATGAGAAGGAGCTTGCATGGCTTGCAGATAGAAGAGCAAGAGAGCATGCTCAGAATGCCTACTGGCTCCTCTTCAATCCTGAAAAATTGAGAAAAATGGCCGGGACGGGGCAGAGGCAGGGATTTGAAGATGTCGGCCCCTTAAATGTTGGAGGATATAGGCATTAGGAGGTGAGAATATGGATGAGATAAATTTGGGAATAGTGGTAAGCGAGTACAATTATGACATAACCATGATGATGCTCGAAAGAGCGAAGGAACACGCGAAATTTCTGGGTGCCAATGTAAAATATGTGTTAAAGGCTCCGGGAGCTTTCGATATCCCAATTCTCGTGAAGAAGCTTCTGGAGAGGGAGGATATACATGCCGTTGTAACTTTGGGCGCGGTGATCGAGGGTGAGACGGAGCATGATGAGATAGTTATGCAGAATGCAGCCAGGAAAATTGAGGATTTAAGCGTTGAGTATGGAAAGCCTGTAACGCTGGGCATATCTGGGCCGGGAGAATCTAGGCTTCAGGCTGAAGCACGCATAGAGAAGGCAAGAGACGCCGTAGAAGCTGCTGTGAAACTTGTAAAAAGATTGAGGGAGATAGAGCAATAGGCATTTAAAATATTTCGAAGTTTTTTCCCTTTCCTGCTTTGAGATAGTAGTGCCACCTACCATGATAAAGAATTTGAAATCCGTAGCTAAGAGCCACAGAATCTAGATACTCATCCACACCCCTTATTATGGCTATAATTCCAAAATCTTTAAGAGCCTGATACCCCGAGTAAAAGGCATAGCCAGGAGAATATGGAAATTCTTCAAGATTCAGAATCCATACATCGAACTTATCAAATGGCAGAAATAGGCCTTCAGGATGCATCTTAATGCACCCTTCTTCCTTTTCACAATTGCTGGAGGTGCATCTTATCTCTTTTGCTTTTATATCCTTTAACCATGCCTCCTTTTTCAAATTGCAGGGAGTGAGAAGAACTATGGGTTCATCAACCGTGAGAAAACCAAGCAACCTTTTAATTCTTTCATCCATAGGGCCACATTTCTCTCAGGGATATAAAGATTTTCAAATTTTAGGGGGAAGCTATTTATATACCATCATATTTTTCCCTTTCATCAGGTGATTGAAATGAAGTATGTGTATAAGTACTTTGATAAGGAAGATATGGGGAAGCTGAAAGAAAGAGCACCTACTATGGATGATATGAAAAAGCTTTTGGGTGGCAAGGGCGCAGGCTTAGCTGAAATGACAAGAATTGGTTTACCCGTTCCACCGGGATTCACAATAACCACGGAAACCTGCATCAAGTATTTTGAGGCGAATGGCTTTCCTGAAGGACTCTGGGAAGAGGTTCTTGATGCCATGAAAAAGTTAGAGCAGCATACAGGGAAGAAATTTGGGAGCGATGACAATCCTCTCCTTGTTTCAGTGCGTTCTGGAGCTCCCGTGAGCATGCCCGGAATGATGGATACCATCCTCAATCTGGGACTCACGGATAAAAGCGTGGAGGGTCTGGCGAAGCAAACGAACAACGAGAGATTTGCCTGGGATGCCTATCGACGCCTCATACAGATGTTCGGTAATGTTGTGCTTGGAATCTCTCACGATGAGTTTGAGGAAGAGCTGGATAAGATAAAGGAGAAATACGGTGCGAAGCAGGATGTTGATTTGAATGTGAAAGCTCTCAAAGAGCTGGTGGAAGCATACAAGAGGGTATATAAGAGGCATGGCTACGAGTTCCCGCAGGACCCCTTCGAGCAGCTGAGAATGGCAATCAAAGCGGTATTTGATTCCTGGAATAATGAGAGGGCAATAGTTTACAGGAAGATAAACAAGATTCCCGATGATATGGGAACAGCGGTGAATATCGTGACCATGGTATTCGGCAACATGGGCGAGGATAGTGGCACGGGAGTGGCATTCACAAGAGACCCGCGCACTGGAGAGAATCATCTGTACGGTGAATTCTTACCAAACGCGCAGGGCGAGGATGTGGTCGCAGGAATAAGGACCCCGCATGCCATAAACGAATACAGCAAGCAGGATGCGAATCGCAACCTTCCCACGATGGAGGAGGTCATGCCCGAGGTGTACAAGCAATTGAAAGAGGTGGCCGAGCTTCTCGAGAAGCATTACCGTGACATGCAGGATATAGAGTTCACAGTTGAACGAGGAAAACTGTATCTCCTTCAGACGAGAACCGGGAAGAGGACTGCCATAGCGGCGGTTCGCATCGCCGTAGAGATGGTTGAGGAAGAGCTCATCAATAAAGAAGAGGCCATAATGCGTGTCACGCCTGAAAATGTGGACACACTTCTGCATCCGCAGATAGACCCCAAGGCAAAGAAGGAGACCATAGCGAAAGGTCTGGCCGCGAGTCCTGGAGCTGCTGTGGGCAAGGTGGTGTTTGACCCCGACGAGGCCGTGGAGTTCGCTGAAAGAGGAGAGAAAGTCATCCTTGTAAGACCTGAGACCACACCCGATGATATCCATGGCATGAACGCCGCTCAGGGTATCCTGACCGCAAGGGGTGGTATGACATCTCATGCGGCTGTGGTTGCAAGAGCAATGGGCAAACCTGCCGTAGTGGGATGTGAGGAGCTTGCGATAAATATGAAGGAGGGCTACTTCGTTGCCCGCGGACACAGAATTTCGAAGGGTGATATGGTAACCATCGATGGAACCACGGGAGAGGTATACCTCGGAGAGGTGCCACTGCTGCCACCATCGCTCAGTGGCAATCTGGAGAAGATTCTGGAGTGGGCCGATGAGATTCGCGTTCTTGGAGTGAGAGCAAATGCGGATACTCCTGAGCAGGCGAGAAAAGCCAGAGAATTCGGAGCACAGGGTATTGGACTTGCAAGGACAGAGCACATGTTCTTTGGAGAGGAGCGCCTGCCAATAATGCAGGAGATGATTATGTCTCGTACCAAGGAAGAGAGGGTGAAGGCTCTTGATAAACTTCTCCCTATGCAGCGCGAGGATTTTGTTGAATTCTTCCGCACAATGGAGGGCTATCCTGTTATAATACGCCTTCTTGATCCGCCACTTCACGAGTTCCTGCCTCAGAGAGAGGTGCTTATGGAGGAGATAAATGAGCTGAAGCTGAAGCTCAGGGAGGCAAAGAGCCTGAGAGAGATGGATTCTATTCTGAGCGAGCTCAACGAGAAGAAGAGGGTTCTTGAGGTGGTAAATGAGCTGCATGAGTTCAACCCCATGCTGGGATTCCGCGGATGCAGGCTGGGAATAATATATCCTGAGATTTACGAGATGCAGGTTCGTGCCATAATCCAGGCAGCAATTCAGGTTAAGCGCGAGGGCAAGGAGATATATCCGGAGATAATGATTCCGCTCATAGGGCATGTGAACGAGCTGAAGATTCTCAAAGAGCAGCTTGAAAAGGTGGCTAAGGAAGAGATGGAGAAGGCTGGAGAAGAGATTAGCTATATGTTTGGAACAATGATTGAGATACCCAGAGCCGCATTAACTGCTGATGAGATTGCAAAGTACGCGGAGTTCTTCTCCTTCGGAACGAATGACCTCACGCAGATGACCTTTGGATACAGCAGAGATGATGCCCAGGCGAAGTTCCTTAAGAGGTATGTGGAGATGGGCATACTCAAGGATGACCCGTTCAAGAGCCTTGACTGGGATGGCGTTGGACAGCTTGTTAAGCTTGGTGTAGAAAGAGGAAAGAAGACCAATCCCAAGCTGGAAGTGGGCATCTGCGGAGAGCATGGCGGCGACCCGAAGAGCATAGAGTTCTTCCACCTCGCCGGACTCGATTATGTCTCCTGCTCTCCGTATCGTGTGCCAATCGCTCGACTGGCAGCTGCGCAGGCGCAGATAAAGCATCCGCGCCAGTAATTTTCTTATTTCTCCGCTCTTTTTATTTTGAGTTTCAGTGTTACAATCTTGTATGGGGCCACCTGCAGCGTAATCTCTCTTTCTCTGCGCTCTATTATTTCCACACCTTCTATGGAGCTTTCTTTCTCCCTGAGATTTGCAGTGCGAATCTCCTCCACTGGGAAGGTGCAGCTCAGCTTTCCCTCTATCTTTCTTTCTGTGGGATTGTAAAACCTTATCACAAGCTCCCCGGAATTCTCTGCCTTCTTCACACTGGAAACAATCAGCGGTGGTGTTAGAGAGATGAAAGACAGAGTATCAGAATTTTTTGCTCCCGAAGTTTCAAAGCTCTGTGGTGAGTAGATGAACTGATGTGCAAGCTGCAACGCGTTTTCCCAGGATGAGGTATGGGGAATAATGGAATACTCGAATTCATGCCTACCGGGACACTGGGCCTCTGGAGTCTGGAGTGTAGGTCCGGCCCTAATTCTACGGGTTCTTAGGTCACCTCTTGAGAGCCATCCCACACATCTCAGAAGCGTGAGATATATCTCCCCATCAGGTGTTGCCTCGTATTCGGGCAACCATTTGCTGGCTATCATGAATCCCTTTATTCCGTCGCTCAAATCCACCCAGCCTTTCATAGGTTTGGTGGGCTGCGGAACCTCAATCCAAGAATCACCCCAGCGCTCCTCTCCAATTTCTCTCTCGATAACTCCAAAATGTGAGGCAGCCACAGATTTCGAAGCCCTGATTCCTGTGGGGAAAAGCACACGGAGTCTGTGGTCCCTTGCCCTGTTTTCTATGCTCACCTTCACATCCAGCCG
>JAGGTO010000013.1 GCA_021163705.1 Thermoplasmata archaeon
GAAGCCTCTCTTGGGATGGGGGCAATATTTGGATGATGCATCTAATACTCGGGGATTCAGAGCTGGAAATTGTGCCTCATCCGATACAGGGGCATCCTGCAGTAGTAAAGCATGCTAAGCTCAGGAAAAAGAGGCCATCCAGAATTCTTCTCGATGCATCTTTTCATCATCAGGCCATTAGAAGCAAATATCCTCAGGAAGCGGAGAGGAGAGGAAGGCCGGATATTGTGCACTTATTCCTCATGAATTCTCAAGAATCTCTCCTCAACAAATATGGATTGTTGAGGGTATATATACACACAAGAAACAACGATGTTATAAAAATAGCACCTGAAACAAGATTGCCCAAGGCATATCATCGCTTTGTTGGCCTGATGGAGCATGTTTTTCAAAATAAATATGTGCCAGATAAGGAGAATCCTTTGCTTCTGCTTGAGAAAATGAGCTTAAAAGCCTTGGCCGAAGAATGTGGTGGGAAAATAGTTGTGCTTTCTGAAAAGGGAAAAAGGGTGAAACTGAAAGATTATGAGCTTTCTAAGGATGTAACATTCATAATAGGGGGATTTCCAAGTGGGGATTTTCTCAGTAATCTGGATTTTGCAGATGAAATTATCTCCATCCATGAATCCACACTCATGGCATGGGTTGCCGCCTATGAAATAATAGCGGAATATGAGAGGAGGTATCTGGAAATATGAGAGAAGAAGGTAGAGATATAAAAGCCACCGTGCAGGTTGGAAAGAAGGGGATAACCAAGGAGCTTATAGAAGAGATAAAATCTCAGCTTAAAAAGAGAAAGAGAATTAAGATAAGCTTTCTCAAAAATGCAGACAGGGAAAATTTTAAGGGAAAGGTGGAAGAGATAGCTCAGAAGGTTGGAGCGGAGATAGAGGAGATAAGGGGATTCACATTTATTCTTCGGAAGAAATAAGCTTTAGGGCTTCCTTCAATTCTTTATAGCTCTCCCTTATACCCTCCACTATTATCTTTGTATCCGATAGCACGGGCATGAAGTTGGTATCTCCATTCCACCTTGGAACTATATGCACATGAATATGGCCTTCTATTCCAGCTCCGGCAACTCTGCCAATATTTATTCCAATATTGAATCCCTGGGGTTTCATGGCTTTTTTGATAGCCTTTACTCCAAGGGATGTGAGCCTGTAGAGATCCAAGATCTCCTCCTCGGTCAGATCCTCAAAGTTGGCCACATGTCTATAGGGTGCTACCATAATATGCCCCGGGTTATATGGATAGTTATTCATTATAATGAATGCCTTTTTTCCTCTGTAAAGTATTAGGTTTTTCTCATCCTCTCTCTCCTTGGGAAACCTGCAAAATATGCATTCTTCAATTTTTTCCATTCGCACATACTCTATTCTCCAAGGAGCCCAGAGAAGTTTCATGAGTATGAAATTGGAAACATATATTAAAAATTATACCTTTTTACCTTTATGCTCTTGAAATTTGCCTACGATGGAACAAAGTTCTTTGGATACCAGAGGCAGAAGGATGTGCCAACTGTGGAAGGCGAGATTCTCAAAATTCTCAAAAAATTTAAAATTGCAAGAAATATAAGAAGTGCATCCCGAACAGATAGGGGAGTAAGTGCCCTGGGAAATGTCATTCAGATAGAATCATCGATGGATCCAAAGCGTGTGGTAGGAATTCTAAACTCAAATCTCAAGTATATTTATTTTCATTCCTTTGCTCTTGAAGACATAAATCCAAGATATGCGGAGCTGCGATGGTATCGCTATCATCTTCTGAACATTGGATATGATTTAGATAGACTGAAGGAAGCTGCCAAGATATTCCAGGGAAAACATGATTTCATAAATTTCACCAGGGCCAGAAAGAACACTACCCTTGAAATTAGGAAAATAGAGGTAGATGTACAGGGAGATTTAATAACCATAGACTTCTATGCACAGAATTATCTCTGGAATTTAATAAGACGAATTGTGGCAGCCATGGAAAAATATGCTCTCGGCCTTGATTTTGGGGAGGAGGTGTTTGAGAGAAGAATGAATTTTGGCATAGCTCCTCCAGAGCCCTTAATTCTTATGGATATCATGTATAATTTCGAATTCACTCCGGTTAAAATGAAAGAGAAGAGAAGAAGGGAGATCTCAATACCATTTCTCCATTCGCTTCTCTATTACTACCTTTCCCAAGGTGTATGGGAAAAATATAAATCATTTAAACTTATTTAACTTCCAATGAAAGAAATTGAGATAGTGGATGATCCTGAGAAGATAAAGATTATAATTGAGGAAACAAGAAGCAAGATACTTAATCTTTTGAGATTTAGGGATATGACCATATCAGAGCTTGCCTCCATTCTCAATAAGGATATCTCCACAGTTTTCAGGCATATCAAAAAACTTGAGAGGGCGGGTTTTGTGAAAGTCACTGGGGAGAGAAGGCTTCACAATGTCCCCGAAAAAATATATGGGAGAACGGCAAGAACATTCCTCCTAGCTCCGGAGAGCTACAAAAAGGATGTGGCTATTGAAAAGTTTAGCAAGAAGAGGATGGAGACGCTCATAAAAGCACTGAAATCAATTGGTTATACCGTTAAGAATAAGAGAGAACTCATGGAGCTGTTGTTATACATCGATGACATACCACTTGAGGATATAGAGAATCTGCAGATGGATGTGGACTGGGGAATTCTTGGAAAGCTGAAAACAATACTTGCAATGATCAAAATTGATGATGAAAAGTTAAAGAGATTGAGGGAGCTTATACGCAAAAAAGATTAATCACCAATTATCTGCACAGCCACTCTCCTTTCTCTCCTTCGGATATCAAGCTCCACAAACACTATTTGTTGCCATGTGCCAAGAATCAAATGACCATCCACTATGGGAACGCATAAATCTGGCTTGAGAAAAGATGCCCTGATATGGGAGTGTCCATTTCCATCATGCCAGGTTTTTTCATGCTCGTAATTTATCCCCCTGGGAAATAGTCTCTCAAGGGCTGCAGGCAAATCTTTTTTGAGCCCCGGCTCGTACTCAATGGTTGTTATGGCTGCAGTGGAGCCTATAGCAAAAACTAAAGCTATGCCGTTTTTAATTCCTGAACGCTCCACAACGCTTTCCACCATTCCCGTGATATCTATTATATCCACCTCGCCAGATGTGCTTAAATTTATCTCCTCATAGTAATTCATTCTCTCACCCTCATGGCCAGATAGGTACTAACATTTCCAACTTTACCAAACTGCTCTACAAATTTGGCAGCGAGCTCTTCATTTTCTGCCTCAAAAAGTACCACCATATCAGGCTTTCCAAATATTTCCAGCTTTTCAATTATCTTCACACCCTCCGGAACCCTTGCATTTCTGAGTAGATGAAACAAATCGCCATATCTCTCAGGATGCGCCGTTGCAAACATGACGAAGAGCATATACAGAGAAAAAATTAGAAAATATAAAACTTTTACTTTTTCAAAATCTCCTGTATTCTGAACTCTTTTCCCTCCACAAGCTTCTTCTGGAAGAACTCCAGAAACATCTTGTAGCGCTTCATTCTGTGACTTGGTCTCCCTCTTATGCTATGACCATGCTCTCCCTTTTTGAATATTGCTATATACACTTCCTTTCCCAGGCTCTTGAGAATATGATAGAACATAAGGCTCTGATCCAGGGGGCATCTGTAGTCTTCCAGGCTATGTATGAGAAGGAGAGGTGTCTTGACCCTATCTGCATAATAAATGGGGCTTAGTTTCCTGTAATTCTTGTTCTTGAAGGGATTCTTCCCAACCATCTCTCTATCATACCATAATCCTATGTCTGAGAACGCATAGGATGTGAACCAGTTTGATATGCCATTTTCACTTATGGCCGCCTTGAATTTATCAGTTTGAGTTATCGCCCAGTTGGTCATGAAGCCTCCGTAGCTTATACCTGTGATTCCTATTCTCTCCGGATCAACATTCTCATGCTCTATCATCCATTCAACACCCTTCATAATGTCCTGGAAATCTTCAAGGCCCAGTCTTCCAATCACTTCCAAAGCGAAATTCTCATCGTAGCCAGCACTGCCCCTTGGGTTCACCATCATCACATAGAAACCATTATTTGCCAGAAGCTGTGCCTCTATGTTGAAAAGATAGCCATACATGCCCTTTGGTCCACCATGGACCTTCACAACCATGGGTGCCTTCTTTACCCTTCTCGGCCTAACATACCAACCATCTATCTTCTTTCCATCAAAGCTTTCGTACTGGAAATGCACATATCTTAGGGGTCTCAGCTTTTTGAGAATTTCATCGTTATAGGAGGTATGCTTCCGAAGCTTTCCATCATAAATATAGAGCTCTCCAGGAGATGTGTCACTCATTATAAGCATAGCAACCTTGCCATCATTGCTCACATCAAAATCATAAACATACATCCCGCTCTCCACAATTCTTATTCTCTCATCACCTTCAAATTTCTCAATGTAAAGCGTGCCTGAGTTGGGGGTGAGGGCATAAACATTACCCTCTGCATCCAGCTTTCCCATATAATTGGTGAGGCCATATTTGGAAGTTATATCCTTAACCTTCTTTCCATCAAAGAGATGCAAATATCTGTGCTCAGAAATATACTTCATCCTCTTTTTGCCATGGAGAAGGAGGCATTTCCCATTGGATGCTATAGCATAAAATGATACTTTTTTGAAAAGCACCTTCTTTTTCCCTCTTTGATAGCTCATTATGTCAAAGTATAGAAAGGGGTTCTTCACATAGGTCTTGGAATACACTATAGTGTTGCCATGCCACAACGCATTTTCCACATACTGGTCCTCAAATTCCTCCAGCGAAGTTTCACCCTCCGTATCATAAATCTCTATAACATTTTTCTCCATATCTCTGAAGCCCTTACCATTGAACCATGCGGGTACACTGTCATCAAAGAAGAGATCCTCATCTTCCATCTTCTTTGAATAGAGGATGAGAATTCTCCGCGAGTCTTTATTCCAGTCCATACCAATTATGTTCTTAGCTTCCACCAGTTTCTTTGATGTCATTGTATCAAGCTCCAATAAATACAAATCACTCTTTTTCTTCTCCTCATCCTTCTTTAGATAGAGCATCTTTCTACCATCCGGTGAGAATTTGGGCATCACTCCATCATCCACATACCTTCTCTTTCCCTCTACAAGGTCTTCAATGACTATGGTATTCTCATACTTGTTATCCTTCATATTCACCTTTTTCAGTACATAGGCAACAAGCTTTCCATCCCTGCTTATTGCTACATTCTCCAGATACGAAAACTTTGCAAATGTATCCTCCTTCCATTTCATTCCCATCACCGGAGCAAAATGTGTAACAAACTATAAAAAATTTTCACGGAGAATAAAGCTACTCCATATTTCATGGGCAAATCGTTACTTTTATATAGAAGAACTATCTTACCGACGATGAGGTGATTGAAGATGATGGGTGGACAAGTACCAATACTTGTGCTCAAGGAAGGCACAGAGAGAGAAACTGGCCGAGGGGCACAGAAGAAGAATATCGAGGTTGCAAAGGCAATAGCGGATGCAGTACGCACAACCCTCGGACCTAAAGGCATGGATAAGATGCTTGTAGATAGCCTTGGAGATATTGTCATTACCAATGACGGTGCAACCATTCTCAAGGAGATTGATGTAGCTCATCCCACAGCAAAGATGATGGTAGAAGTTGCGAAGGTTCAGGATACGGAGGTTGGTGATGGAACTACAACCGCTGTAGTTCTTGCTGGAGAATTGCTCAAGAGGGCAGAGGAACTCCTGGATCAGAATGTACATCCAACAATAATAACAAATGGATTTAGGCTCGCTGCTGAGAAAGCTCTTGAGCTTTTGCCAGAGCTTGGAACAAAGGTGGATAGTGACGAGCTTCTGAAAGAGATTGCAATGACCGCCATGACCGGTAAGAATGTGGGTGAGGCCAAGGAGTATCTTGCAGAGATAGCTGTGAATGCTGTGAAAGCGATAGTATCTGAGGAGGATGGAAAGAAAATTGCGGATATTGATAACATCAAGGTTGAAAAGAAGCAGGGTGGAGGTATAAAGGATACCGAGCTCATAGATGGAATAGTGCTTGACAAAGAGAAGGTGCATCCACGCATGCCCAAGGTTGTGAAGGATGCAAAGATTGCATTAATAAATACTGGATTTGAGGTTAAGAAGACTGAGATAAGTGCAAAGATACAGATTAACGACCCCTCTCAGATACAGGCATTCCTGGAGCAGGAGCAGGAAGAGATTAAGAAGATGGTTGATAAGGTTAAGGAAGTGGGTGCCAATGTGGTATTCTGCCAGAAGGCAATAGATGATATAGCCCAGCATTATATGGCAAAGTACGGTATATACGCTGTGCGTCGCGTAAAGAAGAGCGATATGGAGAAACTGGCCAAGGCAACTGGAGCGAAGATTATCACAAATCTCGACGACCTTACAAGTGAGGATCTTGGATATGCAAAATTTGTGGAAGAGCGCAAGATAGGCGAGGACCATATGACATTCGTGCGGGGTTGTAAGAATCCAAAGAGTGTGAGTATACTTGTGCGTGGTGGCACAGAGCATGTTGTGGATGAAGCTGAAAGAGCACTGCATGATGCCCTGAAGGTAGTGGCAGTTACAATCGAGGATGGCTATGCTGTTGCAGGTGGAGGAGCCACCGAAATAGAGCTTGCTCTTAAGATAAGAGATTATGCACCCTCAGTTGGAGGAAGAGAGCAGCTTGCAATTGAAGCATTTGCGGATGCCCTTGAAGTAGTTCCAAGAACTCTGGCTGAGAATGCAGGAATGGATGCCATCGATGTTCTAATGAACCTCAAAGCTGAGCATCAGAAGGGCAATAAATATGCAGGTGTGGATGTGCTCGAGGGCAAGATATCCAACATGTTTGAGAAGAAGGTTATAGAGCCTCTGAGAGTTAAGAAGCAGGCAATTGAGAGTGCCACCGAAGCAGCGACAATGATACTGCGTATTGACGATGTCATAGCGGCAAAGAAAACCGAGCCCAAGACGCCCAAGGGCGGCCCTGAAGGCATGGGTGGCCCAGGTGGAATGGGCGGCATGCCCGGGATGATGTAAATTCTCC
>JAGGTO010000145.1 GCA_021163705.1 Thermoplasmata archaeon
ATTTTTCAAAGCTTTTAAATAAATTATTTCCATCAGGCAATATGCGTGTGATTTATGAGAAGGAGATAAGCACGAAAAGCATCATTGTATCTCCCAGACCTGTGTGGAAATGTCTCACCTGTGAGTTTTACGGTAAAAGACCTTCCTGCCCTCCTCATGCTCCCCACTGGAAAGAAGCGAAGGATTGGGTGAGAAGTTATAAAAAGGCATTGCTCATAAAATTTGAAGTGGATATGAAAAATTTTGATAATGAGAAAAGAGATGTACTCCTCTATCTTCTCCATCGGGAGAGGGAGCTTTTCTCCGAATATCCATATGTTTTTGCTCTGTTTCCAGGTGCGTGTAATCTTTGCGATGAATGCGAATTTGAAAAGAGCGGAAGATGTTCCTTGAGAGATAAGGTGCGCCCGTCAATAGATGCTGTGGGAATTGAAATTACATCCATAACGGAAATAAATTACTATGAGAATGTGCTCTACGGATTGATATTTCTTGACTGATCAGAAGAGGTATCTCCTTTCGTACTCTGCTATGATCTCCTAAGCCGCTACCCATGCCATAACCTTACGGGGATATATAGGAAATAATCTCATCGGAGAAATCCACATTGCTCAAAAAATCGCCGTGTTGAAAACCTCCTATTATGAATGTCACATTCTTCGGAATATTCATATCCTTTATTCTTACACTTTTTCTCTTCTCCTGCTATGTCGTATAAATCAGGGGGAGGATAGAAAGGGTAAGAAGAAGTGAAATAGCAGAGGGAGGGAAATTGGGGGTAAAAGAGAATGAAAGAGATTAAAAGGGAGACTATGATAGTAAGCTCTCTAAGAACCTTCTTTAGAAAAGAAGGTTTCATCCAAGAAAGAGTTTGCGGGAGGAGAGAGCCTCACCAAATGTTCTTTTGAGAGATGAGAATATCGGTTCCACGAGCCACTTTTTGAATAGCCAGATTTTTTGCTCCACAACGGATCTCTTTGTTCAATAATAGTCATTCTTCTCCTCTACCTCCTTCTCATATCCTCCAAAAATTCAATGTCTATCGATATCTCTCCTCTTTTTACCAGTTTCTCGTTGTATTCTCCCCACTCTCCCTCTTTAACCATATGGCCCATATTTGAGGATGCCATCTTTCCGATGAAACGCTTTCTCTTTAGAGAAAGGGTTCTTTATGTTTTCTCTCCTTTATGCGATAAGGCAATTGGGATGAAAAATGTTTTAAAAGATGTTTGTAATGGAGAAGTATGAAACTTTACAAAATTTTATTAAACTCATGTGCTGAGGAGTTGGGATAATGGCAGAAGAGGCATAAATCTCCCCTCTTCCTCACTGTGTGGCCAAGAAAGTTAGCAAACATCTAAGAAATAAGGTGTGTGAAACATGAAAATTGAGGAATTGAACAAACAGATAAAGGAATGTAAAAGATGCAGGTTATATAAAACAAGAAGAAATGCAATCTGTGGAGAGGGAAATCTAAATGCCAAAATCATGTTAATTGCCCAGGCTCCAGGAGAGAAAGAAGATAAAGAAGGTAGAATGTTTGTTGGTCCTTCCGGGAAAGTATTGGACGAGTTACTAAGTTCGGCAGGGGTTAGCAGAAAGGAAATTTATATGACAAACCTAATTAAATGCATGCTTCCCAAATACAGAAAACCCAAGGAGGATGAAATTAAAGCCTGCAGTTATTACCTGAATGAAGAGATTAAATTGATAAACCCAGAAGTACTGGTTCCCCTAGGTTATTATGCTACCCGTTATATCTTTGAAAAATATGGAATTCTATTACCTTCGAAAGAAGAATTTTCTTCAGTTTTTGGTAAACTGTTTCTTGCCAAGGATAAAAAGATACTGCCTCTGCCTCATCCTGCAACTCTTCTTTTCAATCCTGAGCTTAAGCCGGATTTAATAAAAAGTTACGGAAAATTGGGAGTATTACTCACAGATTGTAAGTGGTATCCTGTGTGTCCAATGAGGAGATTTTATGAAGAAGGTAAGTTGGATAAAAAATGGATAGAATTATACTGCAAGGGAGATTGGGAAAGTTGTGTTCGTTATCAGATGGAAGAAGAAGGCAAGGTGCATCCTGACTGGATGCTTCCCGATGGAAGCTTGAATGAAAAATTGCGTAAGGAGATTAAACATAAAGATCATCTATAGTGATAAAACTTCAAGGCCTGGGTTAAAATCTACGCAGAATGGATAAAAATAAGATGAAGCCGAAAAGTTCTGATCATCACAGAATTTGGATATATCCTCAGGAGGCTATCCACATTTATTTCTTCAAGTTCTCATAGATGTTCTTTCTCAGTCCAAAAGTGATGAAGTATATCTTATCCTTTTCCACTTGGTATATCACACGCATTTTCCCACTTCTATAACTTCTCAATCCTTTCAAAGAATATCTCAAAGGTTTTCCAGCATCAGGATTTTTCACAATAGTTTCTATGACCTCATCTATTATATTTCTTTCTCCCGCCTTTAATTTCTTATATCTTTGCAAGAATTCTCTGGAAAAATATACCTTCATTCTTTCACCATTTTCTTGAATTCTTGAAGGGTGTATATTCTTCCCTCCTTGATATCCTCTTTCCCCCTCTCAATGGAGTCAAGAAGCTCTCTATCCAGAAGAATCTCTAACATTTCAATAAGATCATTCATTTCATCTCGCATCCTTTCAAGTCTCTCCATTAAATCTATCAAATCTTCCCCTTTTATCTCAATGCTCTTTGCCTCCATATGCCAATTATTTGCTTTCTATATTTTAATCTTTTCCTTGCAGGATAGTCTCTCGTAAGGCCAAGTGCTCCCTAGAGTGTTCACCCTTCCAGCCTGGAGCCAATGGAGCTGTATGCCTC
>JAGGTO010000148.1 GCA_021163705.1 Thermoplasmata archaeon
AGCAATTTCTTTGCCTCCGGGCTCATCCTATCCGGGGTCCAGGGAGGATCGAAGGTAAGCTCAATTTCCACATCTTTCACACCAGGTATAGCCTTAACTTTGTGATATACATCCGCAACTATGACATTTGCAAGTGGGCATGCTGGAGTTGTTAGCGTCATTTTTATATAAACGACATCCCCCTCCTTGACTTTTACCTCGTAAATTAATCCTAGATTGACAACATCGATTCCAAGCTCCATATCTATTGCTTTCTTGAGCTCATTCCATACCTCTTTCTCGGTCACCATGGTTGTGAGAAAACTCCATGCATATTTAAATTTACGGTACAAAATTATCCATTCCAGAAGTTGGTGGATAATCTTTATATTTCTAATGGCATTTCCACACAAAAAGGGTGATGTTGATGGTTCAACTGAGGGAGTGCGAAAAGCATGGACCGTTTCGTGGGGATAGATGTCCCATATGTGGTGAGGAGGGCAAGTTTCTTTTAAATGACTGGGAGCTAACGGCAATAAGCAGGATGCTCACAGGTATATTGAGACATTTTCCAGAGAAGTTTGGAGTAAAGCTGGACGAGCATGGATGGGCGCCTCTTTACGAGATAGTGAGAGGTATAAAGAGAAAGCATCGTAGATTCAGATGGTTGAGAATAAGACATATTGTGGCACTGGTTCTCACGGATGATAAGGGAAGATATCAGCTGGATATGGAGAACAAAAGAGTAAGGGCTACCTATGGGCATTCAATTAAAGTAGATTTATCTGATTTGCCAAAGGAAGGCATCCCAGATGTGCTCTACTATCCCACAACGGAGGAGGAGCTGGAGTTCATCCAGGAGATAGGATTGAAACCTGGAGACAGGAAATGGGTGCATCTAAGCAGGACATATAAAGATGCGTATATTGCAGGTCGCCATAGGGTGGATGATCCGGTGATTTTGGAAGTGGACGCTAAAGGTGCCATAGAAGCGGGCTATGAAATATATGCCGCTGCCAAAACTGTATTTATCACTCATGAGATACCTCCAGAGTTTGTTAGGGTGGCGGAGAAGCAAGAGGTTGAGCTCTCTGAGGAGGAACTGGAGAGAATTGAGGAAGAACGAAGAAGAAGGGAGAAGAAGCTACAGAGGGAAAGGGAGAAGCTTGAAAGAGAGAGGGAAAAGGGTAAAAATTAATATAGGGATGCTACATAACCTGGTATTGCGTGGGCCGGTAGATCAGCCCGGAAGATCGCCACCTTGGCATGGTGGAGGCCGCGGGTTCAAATCCCGCCCGGTCCATTCCTCTTGGAATGTCCCAGGCTTAGTCGCAAAAACAAGTTTTTGCTCCTCCCGCCCGGTCCACCTAAGCCCCTTTCTTAGAAAGAAAGTGGCTTTACCCCCAAAGAAGGAAAATTATTTTCAGTGTCACTCACAAAAAACAAGTTTTTGCTCCTCCCATCTAGTCCACTCAAGTCCCTTTCTTAGAAAGAAAATAAGGGCGGGGAAGGCGCTCTTATCAACCTCAAAGCCCTTTAAAAAAGTGCCTGTGCCTCGCAGAGCGAGGCTTGCTCGCAACCTTCGGTTGCTCGTTTACCCCAAAAGAAAAAATATTTTTGGAGGAGGATGCTATGAGGGCAATTGCCCTGTTCTCGGGGGGTAAGGATTCCACATATGCCCTTTACATAGCCATGCAACAGGGATTTGATATAGAGAAACTTGTGACAATATCTCCTCGACGGGAAGATTCCTATATGTATCATGTGCCTGCGATTGAGAGGACAAAATATCAGGCCGAGGCCCTGGGAATCCGGCAGGATATTTACAGGATAGGCGATTCTCCAGAGGAATTGAAAGAGGTGCTGAAAAATTATCAGGTGGATGCTGTTGTAAGCGGTGCCATAGCATCAAATTATCAGAAGACGAGGATAGAGGAAGTATGCGAGGATCTGGGCTTACTCTCCTATATGCCTCTATGGGGAAAGAACCAGAGGATGCTTCTTGAGGATATGCTTCTTGCAGATTTCAAGATAATGATCGTCGCCATAGCAGCCTATGGCCTCGATGAACGCTACTTGGGAAAGGTAATGGATCATAAGCTGCTGCTTGAGCTTCAAGAACTTCAAGAGAAATACTCAATAAATGTTGCGGGGGAAGGTGGCGAATACGAGACCTATGTGCTATATGCTCCCATTTTCAGGAAAGAGATAGTTGTAGAACTTATGGAGAGACAGTGGGATGGGGTTCGAGGAAATGTGATCCTTAAAAAATTGAGATTGAAGGATGTGGTAACATGAAAAATATGGTCGGATTTGTGAATGGAAAAATCTATGTCTCTTTCAAACCTCTTAAAGTGAGAGAGGCTTTGCTTATTTTTGATGGAAAAGTTATGTATGCTGGTAAGAAGAAGATAGTGGAAGAAGTATGCAGACTAATGGGCAGCCCTATTGTTGATCTTGAAGGGAAAGTTGTTCTTCCCGGGTTCATAGATTCCCATATGCATCTGGATGAGCTTGGAATGTATTTAAATATGATTGATCTTAGAGGAGTCAAGAGCATCAGAGAGCTTCAAGAGAAGGTGAGAAGATATGCATCCACCAGCGAGAATTTCTGGATTCTCGGACATGGATGGGACCATGAAATTTTCAGTGAGAGACGATGGCCAACCCGATGGGATCTGGATGAGGTAGTTAAAGATCGCCCGGTTATGCTAACCCGAGTTTGTCTTCATGCGGCAGTTCTCAATACAAGGGCTATGGAACTAACGGGCATTTTAAATCTTAATCTCCCTGGTGTGATAAGGGATGAGAATGGAGATGCCACGGGTATTGTGAAAGAGGAAGCACTTGAAATAGTCAGGGAGAAATTCCGTGAGACTCTTACCCCCACAGAATACGGGAAATTTTTGAAGGATGCTATGGAGTATGCAGCTTCTCAGGGTGTAACTACTGTTGGGTTTGTTAGCTGTGATGAAAGGTCTTTAAAAGAGCTCATCAGGTTGGAGAAAAAGATTAGGATCCGTATATATCTCAATCCTGGAAGAAAAAAACTTGGAGAAGGTGGTAGGTACGGTACTATGGATCTTTTAGAAGCTCTCAAAAAACTTGGTATAAGGAAAGCTTTCGGAAATGAATGGCTAAAGATACAGGGTATAAAAATTCTTGCTGATGGAAGTCTAGGTGCAAGAACTGCCTGGCTCTCTGAACCTTACAGTGATGATCCCTCCACCGTAGGTGCTCCGAATATAGATAAGAATCTGCTGGAGGATATAGTTAGAGAATCTCATACATTAGGGCTTCAAATGGCCGTACATGGCATAGGGGATAGAACAATAGATATGATTCTTGATGTGTATGCCCGCCTGAAAGATGCGAAAGCTTCTCGGCATAGAATTGAGCATGTTTCTGTAATTCGAGAAGATCAGATTGAGAGGATGGCAGAACTTGGTGTGGTAGCCTCTGTACAGCCCCATTTTATAATCACAGACTGGTGGACAGAAAAACGACTTGGAGAGAATAGAAAGAGATGGATTTATCCATTCAGAAGTATGATGGAGAAGAGTATAATTATAGGTTTGGGTACAGATTCTCCTGTGGAGCCCCTCAATCCATGGGAAACTGTATATGCTGCAGTAACTAGAGGAAAATATGAGAAATCAAATATCTGTGAGGAATCTCAGAATCTTACCTTGGAGGAGGCCCTTCATGCTTATACATTGGGTTCAGCCTACATAATGTTTGAGGAGAATACCCTTGGAACTCTCGAGATAGGAAAATTGGCTGATTTTATTATAGTTGATAGAGATCCATTTCATGTTGATGAAAAAGATTTGAAGGAGATAAAGGTACTCGCTACTTACATAGGAGGAAAGAAGGTATACTAAAAAACTTAAAATTGTTATTTCACCCTTACCACATGCACCGAGCAGGAAATGCATGGATCATATGCTCTTATTAACTTTTCCGCCTCCACTCTTATTACATCGTCACTCTCACAGGCAATCTCACTCAGATACCCTTGAAGATTTCTTTCAATGTTCTCAGTATTCATTGCTGTGGGTGTTATTATATTTGCATACGTACATCTTCCCTTCTTTATTCTGTAGTGGTGGATAAGCAAGCCTCGAGGAGCTTCAATTGCAGCTATACCTTCTCCATCAATCCTTCCCACATTTATCTTTTTAGGTTCATATTCCTTAGTTGAATCTGCAATTTCTAGTGACTCAAGGGCATAGTGCACATTCTCTATTGCCTGTGCTGCATTTATAAGTGCAACCCTATTATTTGGAAATGATATCCTATAACTCTCTGCCAATTCTCTGGCTTCATCCCTGAGATAAGGGTTCAGATTCAGTCGTGAGAGAGCACCTACCATGTAATCTTTTCCATCAATCCTGGATCTCTTGGCTGTAGAGTAATCCACTATATACTCCTTTATGTGTTCCATATACTTCTCCGCCGGAAATTCCACATGAGTGCTCTTTATCTTTCCATCATAGAGGGGTATGCTCTTCCCATTGTAAAGGGCCAAATATTCATTGTCTCTCTCATATGGAGGATATTCCAGCGAGAGGAAAAGCTCGGCAGTCTCGACTAACAAAGGATATATCTCCTTCATCTTCTTCCGATATCTCTCAATGCATTCTTTGCTTATTCTTTTGGTGAACCCTCCAACTTTAAGGGTACAGGGTTGAACAGCTCTCCCCCCAATTAGCGATGTCATGTAATTAGTTGCCTCTTTTATTCTGAATGCCTTTTTAACTAGGTTTTTATGAGTAAGCGTAAGGGATATCACGCTCTCTGCATTCATATAATCTGGCAGGGCCAGAAAGTACAGATGAAGAATGTGGCTCTGAATGTGCGAACTTATGAGCATAAGCTCTCTTAATTTCTCTGCATTTTCAGGAACCTGGATACCTAATGCATTTTCTACAGCCTTTACGCTTGCAAGCTCATGAGCCACTGTGCATATTCCACATATTCTCCCTGCTAATTCGTGAAGATATATGTAGCTCTTTCCTTTCATAAAGGCCTCAAAGTATCGTGAACCTTCATGCACTCCAAATATCACTCGCTTGAGCTCTTCATCTTCAATCTCTACAGTAAGATTCGCATGCCCCTCGATTTTGGTTATTTCATCTATTCTTATTCTTCTTTCAGCCATCCTATAACCTCCTTCAGTTTTTCGTATGAAAAAAGAGAAAGAGCCTCTATTATTTCTTCCTTCGAGAATCCGATGTCCTGAAGCACCTTAATGTGACCTTTGATATTTGCATCTTCGTAGGGGCCTCTACAGCCGAGACAGGGCTTTCCATTGCTAGGACATAGAGCTTTACAGCCTCCTCTTGTTATGGGTCCCAAGCACAGATAGCCCTGATCAAGAAGGCAGTTGTTTTCTCTTAAAGAGCACTCCACACACACGCTGTACTCTTTATCTTTATACTTCTTGCCAAGTATAATTGAGGTGATGAGTTCCATCAATTCCTCCTTGGAGAATGGACATCCATAGAGATGGTAGTCAACATCCACATAGTAATCCAGTGGCTTGGGATCTACGGGCATTTCTGGTGGAAATCCACCATAGACTTCCATAGCTTCCTTTTTGGACATTGTGTTAACCATAGCTGATACACCACCCGTAACTGCACATGTTCCAAGAGCCACCAGTACATTGCAATCTTTCCTTATCTTTAAGAGCTTCAAAATTTCTTCCCTATTGGTGGGAGTTCCCTCCACAAAGGCTATATCCACAGGCATCTCATTGTACTCCTTTGCAAGTCTGAAATTCTCAATGCCAAAATGCTTTAACAGATCCAGAATTTTTTCCTCAAGATTGAGAAACTGTACAGAGCAACCTTCACAGCAGGAAAGGGAGAATATGCCTATCTTCAATCCAACACCCCCTGCACCTCGTGTGGTTTTTCAATAAATCTAATAGCTCTATTAAGAGAGAAAACCGGACCATCTTTGCAAACATACACCCCACCAACTGCACAATGGCCGCAGATTCCTATACCACATTTCATATTTCTTTCTAAGGAGAGATATATTTCACTGGGAGGAAATCCAAGTTCTATGAGAACCATTGATGTGTACTTCATCATAATAGGAGGACCACACATCAGTGTGATTGTATCCGATACATGCTTTATTTTATCGCAAAGTGTGGTAACAACACCTACATGACCTTTCCAGCCATTCTCTGGTTCGTCAACAGTCAAAAGGAGATTCATATGCTTTGACCATTCATCGAATTTGTATTTGAAGAGCATGAGGGAAGGTTTTCTTGCTCCGTAGAGCAATGTAACTTCCTTGAACTTATCTCTATTCTGACATACATGTTCAATCACAGGTTTAAGTGGAGCCAAACCTATTCCCCCTGCTGCGATAAGAAGATTCTTTCCTTCCACTTTCTCTATAGGCCATCCGTTGCCAAATGGTCCTCTTATTCCCACATAGTCACCTACTTTCATTCGGTGAATCTTATTTGTTACATTCCCCACAGCTCTTATGGTCAACTCTATGCATTCTCCATTCCCGCCAGAAATGGATATTGGTGCCTCACCATATCCAAAAACACTTAATTCCACAAATTGCCCGGGTTTGAATTTGAGAGGTGCTGATATTACGAAAGTCTTTGTATCCGGCGTTTCCTCTCTTATCTCCTTTATTTCAGCTAAAAATGGAAGATAGAGGTTATTCATGAAATCAGCCTCCTTAAAACATCACGAATATTTATTCCTGCAGGACAAACTTCGTTGCATCTTCCACATCCAGTGCAAGCGTAAACACCATATCGCATCACGGGGAAAACAAATTTATCGTATATTCTATACCTTACTCTTGCCTTTCTTTCTTTTCTGAAGTTCTCTGCAGAAGTCTTTGCGTACTCATATAGATGACATGAATCCCAAGCTCTTATCCTCTCTCCTTCGCTTCCATCAATATTGGTTACATCTTTCACATCAAAGCAATGGCAGGTTGGACATACAAAATTGCATTTCCCACATGATAAACATAACTTTCCAAGCTCTTCCCATATAGGATCATTTGCTTTCTTCTTTATTTCCTGAGCACATTTTTTGATTTCACATAGATCTATCTTTGTTCTCCTGTTTATCTCCATTTCAACAGTATTTATCTTCCTGATTTTCTTTGCCTCATCTTCTTTAGTTGCCTCTTCAAAGAACTCCGAATTTACCAGTTCCCTTCCCTTCTCACTACCTATATCAACAAAGTAGTGAGAGCCAATATCTGTGAACCACAAATCATATCTATTAGGTATCATACCTCCAAAGGCGGTACAGAAGCAAGACTCCCTAGGGTAATCACAGGAGAGTCCTATTATAAGAGTGTTCTCCCTTCTCTTTCTGTAATAGGGGTCCTGAAACTCGCTCAGCATATATCTGTCAAGAACTTCAAGAGCTCGAACATCGCAGCCTCGCAACCCGAATATTGCCTTTTCTTCCTCATCTATCTGCAAAAGATAATCTTCAAGTTCAAACCATCCATCTTTTTTCTGGAATTTGAAAAATTTTTCCTCTGGTGGGAAAAATATTGGTTTCACTGAAATCTTGGTTCTGTAGGGAAGAAATGCAATCTCTGATACACTCTCTATCTTTCCAATCTTGGAAATACCATCTTTCTCAATGGGAGCATAAAGCACATATCTCCTCCTCAGATAATCCAGGAATTCGCTTATTCTATTTTTCGCAATTTTTACTCCCATATTCATCACACTATTTACTATTTTTGTAAAGTTAATACCGTAATTAGTTATAAATATTTCGTTATTCGTTTTTAAAGGGTTAAAAAGCATTCTCTAATGGAAACTGAATTTGCTGTGAAAAATATTGATATTAAACGGGAGGAAAATCTAAAATTCATAATGCAATATGTGAATGTGAAACTCATTGCCGTGGTAATGGTTGGACATTCAGGAAGATTCCCTAAAAAGCATCTTGCATCTGTGCAGGAGGGTGTGAGATTGATCGATGTCACAGTGAAGAATTTGAGAAGAATGGGTTTTCAGGTGATTGTATACTCCAAATATAGGTTTCCCATCTCTGTACCCCTTCTACTGGATGAGGAGAAATGGATACTTCCATCCATAATCACGCTTCTCAGAAAAATGAATCAAGGGATTTTCATATTTGGAGGTGATATGCCCCTGATAAAAAGGGAGGCTGTTGAAAAAATGATGCCTTATTTATCCCATGCGGTTGTTGTGCCAAGATGGAAAAATGGGTATCTGGAGCCTCTCCATGCCTATTATACTCCCAAAATTATTCCCGTATTTGAAAAAGTTTTGAATGAGGAAAAACCCTCACTGCACAGAGCAATTGAGGCATGCAGGGATGTTTATTATGTTCCTGCGGAGAAGATGCCTGAGCAAACATTTTTCAATGTGAACACCCCGGAAGACCTCAATTCCCTTAGAGAACTCATAAAGAGCTAGAAGGATTAAATTTTATACTCCATTGCCATTTTCCCACTATGATTGACGAGCGGGAGGTTACCAGGCTGATTGTAAGCGAGTATATGAACGAGCTGCTCGAATTCAGTGATACAGATGTGGCTATCGTGGGGGCTGGACCCTCAGGCCTTACAGCCGCATATTACCTGGCAAAAAATGGAAAGAAGGTTGCAGTATTCGATAAAAGGCTGAGCATTGGAGGCGGTATGTGGGCTGGCGGAATGATGTTCAGCAGAATAGTTGTTCAGAGAGCGGGAAAAGATATCCTGGATGAACTGGGCATCACATATCATCATCATAAGGAGTATTTTGTGGCAGATTCCGTGCAATCTGTGTGCGCACTTGGATACCGAGCCACCAGAGCGGGAGCCAGGATATTCAATGGCATCATGGCTGAAGATGTCATCATCAAAAATGATAGAGTAAGCGGTCTGGTGATAAACTGGAGCGTTGTTGAAGGTTTTCCAGTGGACCCGTTGACTGTGAACAGCAAGTTTGTAATTGATGCAACCGGGCATGAAGCCATGGTGGTCAACACACTTCTGAGAAAAAATCGTGTTAAACTCAATACACCCGACGGTGATTTCCAGGGAGAGCACAGCCTCAATATGGAACTTGCAGAAGAAATAATAATGGAGAATGCAAAAGAAGTCTATCCCGGATTGTATGTCACTGGAATGGCTGCCAATGCAGTTTCCGGCTCCCCAAGAATGGGCCCCATCTTCGGAGGCATGTTGCTAAGCGGGAGAAAGGTGGCAGAGGAAATTCTGAAAAGATTATAAAAAAATTAGAACTTTGCAAGGTTTATTTCCTCAGGCCATTCCCTGATTTTTATGTATTCATCTATGGCCTTCGCCGCCTTTTTACCATCACCCATAGCAAGCACCACGGTGGATTCCCCACGCACTGCATCTCCACCTCAATACACCCTTAAGCGTGGTGCGATATCTCTCATCTACCATCAAAGTACCCATCTCATAACCTTTACGGAAATTGCCGAAAACACAGGAGGACTAAGCCTAACAACGAACATACTCATTTTGGGGGGCCCTCACCAAAGTCGGGCATAATAAAAGAGGAATCAAGAGAAAAAGCAATCCTTGATGCAGTTTCAAAATGGACGGAAAAGCTCAATTTAAAGGCCCTTCATAAAGGCTTTGAACTCGGGAAAAGGCTCTCAATGGAAAGCTGTACTTCTACCTTTATCTTTGTTAAAATAAAGAAAAAAGGATCATGTGCTCTTCCTGCTTTCTATATAGCGGTGGATTGCTTTTGCCGCCTTCTTCCCGTCCCCCATTGCCAGGATGACAGTTGCTTCTCCTCTTATAGCATCTCCTCCAGCGAAGACGCCCGGAATCGAGGTCATTAAATTCTCATCCACCACCAATGTCCCATTTGGATTCACTTTAAGTCCCGTTGATTCACTTATTATTCTATTAGGCTCGAGCCCTATGGCTATTATAACTGTATCTGCTTCGAGCGTTACATATTCTCCCGTTCTGACTATTTTTCTCTTTCCTCTTGAATCACGCTCTTCCAAAGGCTTCATCTTCTCAAACTTCACAGCTTTGACCCTGTGGTTCTCATCACCTATGAATTCTACAGGATTGAGGAAGAACTCAAACTTAACGCCCTCCTCTTCTGCATGGTGAATCTCTTCAATTCTCGCAGTCATATCCTCTCTCCCTCTCCTGTAAGCTATGGTAACCTCCGCTCCCAGCCGGAGGGCAGAGCGTGCGGCATCCATTGCGGTATTTCCGGCACCGATAACGATGACCTTCTTTCCGACGGCTACCGGAGTGTCGTACTCCGGGAACTTATAGGCCTTCATGAGGTTAACACGCGTCAGGAACTCGTTGGCGCTGTATATCCTTCCAAGCAGTATTCCGGGGATGTTGAGGAGCTTCGGCGTCCCGGCCCCGGTCCCTATGAAGACTGCATCGTAC
>JAGGTO010000018.1 GCA_021163705.1 Thermoplasmata archaeon
AATTTTTGGATTTTCATAAACTTTTCATCATCACACATCCAATATTTACTTTCCCACATCCAAAAGAGAGTCATCCCTTGAACTACTGGAACAATTCAAAGTATGGGAACTACTATCAGTGGTGGGCCGAGAGAAATGATACAAATGATAAAAATGGTGATGGCATCGTGGATTATCCATGGGTTATGAATGAAAACAACACGGATTATCACCCTCTCAAATCTCCATATGTATGGAAGGTGGAAAATAAAAACAACAGGGTTGAAAGGCCCTATTATTCCACTCACATCTCCATAATTTTTATTTTGCTGATTGTGATAATTTTAGTTCTCCTTAGAATAAGGAAAAAGCAATTATAGAGATTTCACGAGATCCTCCACACTCATTTCTCTCTGCTTTGCCATTTTCTTCATCATTTTCCATATACCACTGCCGTACTGGGCCGCCTTCTTTTCCATATTAATAATCTCCTGGGGAACACCCAGGATCATGGCAGCATTTCTAAGGATGTACTTTCTTATTCCATTATGAATTTTCATTTCAGGCGGTAGGGATTGGGCAAATCTCACTATCTCGGGATGAAGATAGGGAGTTATAAGCTCCTTGCCCAGTTCTTGGACAATTTTCCTCTCTCGATGAATAGTCTTCTCCATTAATCTTGAAAGATCCTCATTCATCCTCTCCGGATATTCAAGATATTTTTTATATCCTCCAAAGAGCTCGTCCGCACCCTGGCCTGTAATAATTCTATTTTCTGAGGAATAAAGAGATACAAAATATAGAGGAAGCTCAAAGGATATCTCCACAGGAGTTATGCTTTTGTCGATGCTCTTTAAAAATTTAATTCCTCTTATAATATCTTTCTCATCAACCTCTATGATTTTCAATGGTATTCCAAGAATTTTTGCGGCCTCTGCAGCATTTTTTATATCTCTGCTACCTGGAATGCCAGCAGTATAGGCAGTTATCCTTCCTTTCAGAAGATATGCTAAAATTCCGCTATCAAGCCCTCCAGAAAATGCAAGTGCGCCACCTTCAATGCTTGAAACTGCACTTCGCAAGAGCTCTCCCAAAATATGGGCTTTTTCATACATTTTCATCCAGAGACTCGAAGTTAATTTTCTCATCGGATAGAAGCTCCAATATTTCTGGAAGCTCAGAGATCCTCACTCTCTTTTGAAGGGTGGAATCTCTCTCTCTTATTGTCACAGTATTATCCTTCTCTGTGGTATAGTCCACAGTCACGCAGAATGGCACACCTATCTCATCCGCCCTTGCATATCTTCTCCCTATGGAGCCTGAATCATCGTAATAACATGATACTCCACTATCTCTTATTATTTTCAAAATCTCCAGAGCCTTAGTTGTGAGAGGCTCCTTCGAAACAAGGGGAAATATTCCAGCCTTGATCGGGGCAACTCTCGGTTTGAGCTTCAGAACCTTGTAGCCGGAATCCTTCCTTTCATAGTAGGAATGCTCCAAGATTGCGTAGAGAATCCGATCAATTCCAAAGGAGGGCTCGATCACCTGCGGAATGAATCTCTCCCCTCCAACACTCTCCTCAATTTCCACAACCTCATAGGCATTCTTTGGAATTTTTATCTTCCTATCTTCCAGAAGAATCTCTATATTCCCGCCCTCATATTCCATATTCTCAAGAATTTCTGCAATTTTTCGCGCATCGTTCTTGAATAAAGGACCAAGTATCTCCATCCGAGCTCTCAATCTCTTTATTTTTCTCTTTTTGGGAGATTTGAATCTTCTGAATGCTCGTAAATCCTTTCCCGAGTATTCCATGTGCCTTTTGAGGTCATAGTCTCCCCTATCCGCAATTCCTATTATTTCAACCCATCCATAGGAAAGGAGAACCTCACAATCCCAGGTATCCCGGGAATAGTGAGCGAGCTCCTCCCGTGAGTGCTGCCTGAATCTTACCTTCTTTATATCAATTCCAATTTTCTCAAGGAAGATTATAATTTTCCCCATAAAGTAGGCCATGGGTTCACTTAAAATCCCCATTTTCACCGCTTGCTCCACAGTTATCCTATATTCCTTCCCTTCTCTCGTTAAAAGTGGCAAACTTATGTTCCTTACATCACCAAGAAGGAATTTTTCCTGGGGATCAATAAAGACCTCTATCTCTGCCATGTTAAATTCTCTTAATCTCAGAAGACCCTGCCTTGGAGATATCTCATTTCTGAATCCCTTCCCAATCTGTGCCACCCCTAAGGGCAACTTCTCTCTATTGAGCCTGTAAAATATGGGAAAATTGATGAATATGCCCTGAGCAGTCTCAGGCCTTAAAAATGCATTTTTATCCATTCCAACCCTTGTGGAGAACATCAAATGAAATTTTTCAGGATATGTTAGTTCTCCACCACAATCTGGACATTTTATGCCCTTCTCCTTTATGTTCTTCCAGAGCCCCTCAGCATCAAGTTTTTCTGGATTATCCACATGCCCCTTTAAAAGCTCATCCGCTCTGAAAACATGACCGCATTTCTTGCACTTCACCATGTAATCTGTGAATTTCTCCGCATGTCCAGATGCTATGTAAAGGAGCTCAGGACCTATGTTTGGGGAATCAAGAAGAAGAAAACCTTCCTTAGTTACAAAGTAATCTTTCCACAGCTGAAGAATATTATCCTTGAGAGATGCCCCAAGGGGACCGTAATCATAAAACCCCCCCAATCCCCCATATATCTCATATGACTTCCAGTAGAATCCTCTTCTCTTTGTAACTTCCAGAATTTTGAGTTTTATATCATTCATACTCTGCACCTGTAAGAGAGAGTACAAGATCACTATCGAATATCATTGCAATTAGCTCATCATGGGTATTTCTCACCGGCAGCTGGGAAAAGTTGTTCTTTTTCATTATCTTTGCTGCCTCCCATATTGGTGACTTCGAGAATATTGTTATGGGATCTCTTATCATCACTTCTTCCACAGGAATCTTTGGAAGATTTACCTTCTCTTCCATGTAGAATAGCTTCATCACATTCCTCAAACCCTCCCAGTTCCATGAATCTTCATCATCCCCTAGCCCTAGTTCCGAAATAGCCACATTCATATCCACCGTTGCCTTTTCAAAGAGATCTCTATCCGTGACGATTCCTACAAGCTTGCCATCATCATCCACAACGGGGAAAGCAGAGAGAAGGGTGAGACTCATTGCCCTGAATACCACTGGTAATGGGGTGCACATATGAAGTGGAAAGCATGGCTTGGTTATGAAATTCTCCACAGGCTCGGAAATTTTTCTTTCGATGATCACATCCAGGAAATCCTGCGGTGTTATGACACCCAGCACTTTTTTATTCTCGTCCACCACGACAAGATGCCTTCTTCCATATCTCTTCATTATTCTCGCTGCATCCTCAACGCTATCTTCTACATTCACCACTGGCACATCTTTTCGCATAAGAAGCGCAAGCTGTTCTTCCTCCGGATGCTCGAATATATCGCGACGGGAAACTATGCCCACTAGATATCCCTCTTCATTTACCACAGGCACACCAGTGATATTATGCTTTACCAGCAATCTGAGAACATCTCTCTTTGTTCCTGGAACTTTGGCACATATGGGATTCGGGGTCATTATCTCGCTGACCTTCATTTTCATCACATCACCTACCTTCCTAAAAAACTTCACATACATAAACTTATTTGAATGTTTTGATTGCCAAGTATGAGGTATGGTACTCATCACTCCAAAAATTTACGGATGTATTTCTTCAGAGTGTCGATCCTCTCACTTTTATAAATAAGTTCATTTAAAAGTTTTTCAAACTTGGTAAGTTCACTGTTTATTACCCTATGCAATCTGTAACCGTTCTCTGGAAGATTGTATTTGCCCATATTGATTTTAGATTCTTTGGATGCCTCAATTATCCATTCCTCAAGTCTTGGGGAAATTACAACTATGTAATTATTGCGTTTTTCATCAAAGAGAATCTTGAAGCTATGTTTCTGCGAATTTTCAAGGATTTTCATATTCTTAAGGTATCTTGGTTGAGGACTACCAGGATCTTCATCTACAACTCCAACACCATCAGTACTTTTACTCAATCTCTTACATACTCTGCCCTTGGAATATGCGTGCACTATATTTTTCTTTGGTATACCTATTTTTTGAATAAAAAGCTCATCCGGAGAACACTCTACAAAGAAGATATTCTTCATACTCATTCCTCCATTAACCTATCCAGATTGAAGAATACATCCGCATCAAGCTCCATAACTTCTTCAATTTCTCTTTTTCTCAGAGACTTTGCTTTTGTCTGGTAATTTTCAAAATAAGTTACAAATACTCCAATTTCGTCCATTGCTGTCTTCTCAAGAAGAGAAAGAAGTAAGTACGGGTTGTGGGTGGAGATAAAATACTGATTACTCTCATCCCGTGCCATTCTCTCTGCCAAAAATTTGGTATAGTAGGGGAAAGCATGAGATTCTGGTTCTTCAAACGCTATAACTGAATTTTTATTTGATTCGATGGCTGCTAAATAAAACACTACCCTCTGGAGGGTGTCTGAAATCACCGAATATGGATAGCTTATAAGGATATCCTCCAAAAGTTTTACAATCTCAATTTTATTTTCCTGTGGTTTTAAAACTATTCTTAGACCGTAAGGTCTAAATATATCTGAGATAAGAGATTTCAATTCTTTCTTAGTTAATAGAATTGTTAGGAGATTCTCACCTCTGGGAGGTAGTAGAAATTCAGGATTTTTTCCACCAAAACTATTCAATTTCTCAAAGCGATAAAACTTGAATAATTTTAACTTGGAGCCGAATGAGGAGCGGTTCTCAATGCCATGACCTTCATAGTCATAATCTATCCACGCAAGTTTTTCATCCTTTTCTCGATACTCCCCAGTAAATTTTCCATCATTAAATTTCATGGAAAACTCCATATCATCGGCAGAAATTTTAATCTCTTTGTTCACATCATTATCATAAAATAAGTTTGAAGTATTTTCAAATCTTACAAAATTCCTCAAATTTCCGCCATAAGCTCCAAAAGAAAATATCCCTAAGCTCTCTAAGATATTGGATTTTCCCACATTGGGCTTCCCAATGAAAATGTTTATTCTTCGACATTTAAGTTCCAGATGTTTTATTGACTTGAAATTTTGAATCCTAAGGCTTTCGATCATCAGGCTCACCAAAGGAAACAATAATGTTAAAATATTTAAGGGTTTATTACCAAAAAATAAAAAGAAGAGGGTTATTCAAACTCTTTAAGAATTTTTTTCTAAATTCTCCCTTGTCTTAGCTTCAATCTCATCGTATATGCTGTTTCCCTGAGAGTCCATGGTACCAACAAGGATCCAAATTCTTCAACGCGGAATACCCATACCGCCTCAGGGATGTCTAGCTCCTCCAAAATGTACTTCACACCCTTTATTCTCTCAGCAGCTAAAGCACCACA
>JAGGTO010000050.1 GCA_021163705.1 Thermoplasmata archaeon
ATCATCTCTTACCCTTTGGTTTTCTTGCCAAGGGGAAAACCTTCTACTATGTTCGTAAGGTGACGGGGCATACAAAAACAAATGCTTGGCTGGTGGAGAAGTTCGGAGGGAAAGTGAAAATTAAGGGGGGTAGAATAGAAATTTATGCATAGATATAGTCCTTGGGTACCTTCTTCACCTTAGCTGCCTGCTCCCTCAACTGTGCGATATTCTTCTCTATCTTCTCAGCCTCTTGATATAGAGGCTGCGGATCTATTTTAACCTCGCCCATCATCTCGTTGAGTATCTCCACAATTCTGGCGGCTGCTCTGGCATCCGGGTAATCGGGATGTGCCTCTGCAAGCAGCGCGATAACATCCGTGCCGCGTTTTCTTCCCTCTGTGAGCAATACGCCTGTTACTCCTGTGATTACGCCCTCTCCAAACTCCAGCACGCCCGGGGGAATCTTCTTTTTTGCATACTCCGTGCTTGCAACTCCATATACATTCACCTTCTCCTTCTTCTCCTCCTGAATCAGGCCTTCTGGGGTAACGACGATATCTATCTTCTGCTCTTCGGCCCAGTCAAGCATAAGAGAGGCAAGGGGCTTAAGCAGTGTGGAGGGAATTTGAAACTCTGAGACAAAAACAGCAATTTTCAAATTCTCTTTTATTTTCCCACCATAAATTCTCACTGGGCTATGAGGCACTCCATTTCTTATAAGGGCAAGAGCAGGAAAATACACACTATCCACGATGGCAATCTGTTCGAGATTCAGCCTGTCAATAATGTAATTTGCCACTATAGAGCTCACAAGACCAACGGAGGGAAAGCCATCCACCACAATTCCATCGCGAAGGTCCATCTTCTTTATTTCGTAAATCTGCAGGTCCATAAAGAGATATGGGATTTTTGGGTTATAAACATTGCTCTTTCTGCCGTAAGATTAACATACTCCGAATACATTGGGGAGCTACATGAAGTATATTGTTGTAACAGGTGGAGTGATTTCAGGGTTGGGTAAAGGGATAACCACAAGCTCTCTGGGCAAAATTTTACAATCTCGAGGATTGAAGGTCACAGCCATAAAAATCGATCCTTATTTGAACTATGATGCAGGTACTATGAATCCCTATCAGCATGGCGAAGTTTTTGTACTCGATGATGGGGGCGAGGTAGATCTCGACTTGGGGAATTATGAGAGATTCCTTGATGTTAATTTGAGCTCTGAGCATAATATTACCACGGGCAAGGTGTATCTCACGGTTATTCAGAGAGAGAGAAAAGGAGAATATCTTGGCAAGACTGTACAGATAATACCCCACATAACGGAGGAGATAAAGAGAAGAATAAAAAAGATAGCTATAGAAACCATGGCGGATGTGGTAATAATTGAGGTGGGAGGAACTGTTGGGGATATAGAGAGCATGCCCTTCCTGGAGGCCATGAGACAGCTCAGAATGGAGGAGGGAGAGAAGAATGTATTTTTTGTTCATACTACGCTGGTTCCATCTTTAGATGTTGTGGGTGAGCAGAAAACCAAACCTACGCAGCACAGTGTGAAGGAGCTTCGCTCTTTAGGTATACAGCCAGATATGATTGTTGGACGATCAAAGGAGCCCCTTACAGAAGAAACACGCCGGAAGATCTCCCTATTCTGCGATGTGCCATATGAGGCAGTTATAAGTGCTCCAGATGCAAAATCCATTTATGAGGTACCTTTAATTTTTGAGAGGCAGGGAGTAGGGGAATATATTATGGGCAAGATGCAGATGTGGGGAGAGAGACCGGACTGGAAAGATTGGGAGAGATATCTCCATAGATTATATAATCCCAAAAATGAGGTTACTGTAGGTATTGTTGGGAAATATGTGCATCTTAAAGATTCATATATAAGTCACAGGGAAGCCCTTACCCATGTGGCATCTTATCTTCAAACAAAGATAAATTTGAGATGGATAGATAGTGAGGAAATAGAGGAGAAAGGCACATCTCTACTGGAGGGAGTGGACGCAATTCTAATTCCAGGCGGTTTTGGGAAAAGAGGTACAGAGGGAAAAATTCGAGCTGCTCAATATGCCCGAGAGAACAAAATTCCATTTTTAGGAGTATGCTTTGGTTTTCAGATGGCAGTTATAGAGTTTGCAAGAAATGTTCTTGGTTATGAGGATGCTCACAGTACCGAGCTGGCAAAAACAAATCATCCTGTTATAGATCTTCTTCCTGAACAGAGAGAAATTGATAAGCTGGGAGGCACCATGAGGCTGGGTACACATAAAATAATAATTGAAAAGGGGAGTAAGGCCTATGAAATATACAAATCACTAGAGATATATGAGAGGCATAGACATAGGTATGAGGTCAATCCAGATTACATAGAGGAGTTTGAGAGCCATGGTCTTCATTTTAGCGGAAAGGATGAGAGTGGAACAAGGATGGAAATATTTGAGCTAAGAGAGCATCCATTTTTCATAGGCTCTCAGTTCCATCCTGAGTTTAAATCCCGTCCCCTGAGGCCATCACCACTCCACACTGCCTTAATAAAATCTGCGCTTGAATACAAAAAGTATAAAACAAGCTCATAGATAAAGGGAGTAAACTTTCATTAGGATACGAAAGGAATTCTCCCAGGAATACTTTTCCACAGAGCTGCGTGTATTCTTCTTAATTTTTTCATAAAGTTCTTCATCCTGCACGAGTGCAAAAAGTCTATCTCTTAATTCATCTATATTCTTTGGCTTCACAAGAAATCCGTTGTATCCATCCTTAACAATTTCGGGGATGGCAGAGATGTTGTAAGAGACAACAGGTTTTCCAGAAGCTAGAGCTTCTGCAATACTCATTCCGAAGCCCTCAGAGATACTTGGGAGACAGAAAATATCAAAGGAATCATAGAACAGAGGAAGTTCATCCTCTTTAACCTTTCCTGCGAAGATTACACGTCTCTCCATATTATACTCTCTCACCTTTTTCTTCAGTAGGTTCTCTATTCCCTTAATTCCGGAGGTCTTTGGATCTGGATTTGGACCAACAAGCACTATGTATGCGTCTATATCCTTGGCTGCTTCAATTAAATCCTGCGGGCCTTTACCGGTGCTCAATCTTCCAACAAATCCAATTATTTTTTTATCTTCTGGAATACCGTATTTTCTTCGAAGAAATTTTCCATCGCTATTTCCAAATTTATATAGCTCCACTCCGGGAGGCACAATATGGATATTCTTGGAAGGGATCCCCAGCTCCACCAACCTGGATTTGGTGTATTTACTGGGCACTATGTAGCCTGTGTATTCCTGTAGAATGGAAAATTTCTCAAAATGCTCATATAGAGAGGATGATTCCCAGCCGGAGTATTCCTCATATTTTCCCAGATAAACATCATGGATGTGCCTGAGAATGGGCATATTTTTATTTATTCTCCAAAGATATGAGAGTGAAAAAGAGGAGAGATAGGAGTGAGTATGCACTATATCCGGTTTCAATTTTTTTAAGATTATAGGGGTGAGAAACATACCAATTTTTGAAAATCTATAATATCTTATTCCATTTCTATTCTCTACCTTTTTGGTGCCAGGAATGCGTGTTGTTACAACAAAGCTTTCATGCCCTTCTCTCATCTGCATGGTGGAGTATTTATACACCACATACTCCACACCTCCAATGTGCGGAATCGCAAGGTCTGTAACATGTGCTATTTTCACATTGGCAAATATATTCCGAGATTTAAGTTTTTGGCTGCAGGTGCAAAAATATTTAAATTTTCAAACTTCAAAAAATTTATATAGGAAAATTTCCATAGGGAGTCCGACCAATACACTCCCCTATACTCCAATGGGAGGAGTGTAAAAAAATGGAAGGGAGGATAAGATTATGAAGGAAAGAAGTATTAAGAAAATGCTGTTAGTGACAATAGTGCTTTCAGTGATGGTGCTTGCAGGGTTCTCAGTGCTCTCGGGCAATGCCATGGCAGCAGAGCCCAAGGTAGCCGCAGGGAACGA
>JAGGTO010000040.1 GCA_021163705.1 Thermoplasmata archaeon
CCCTTCGTGGGGGTTTAGAAAGGGGGCGAAGCCCCCTTCGTAAGGGAAGAGGGTAGAGGGAGAAACGAGCATCGTAAGATGCGAGCAAGCCTTTCCGTTAGGAAAGGCGTTGCCGTAGGTGTCTCCTCGTAAGAAAGTTTTTTATTTTACCTTACATTCTCCGTATAAGGTAGGTGCTGAGAGCTAGGGGCCGTAGGGTAGCTTGGCATCCTACCACCCTGGGGCGGTGGCGACCCGCGTTCAAATCGCGGCGGCCCCACTTTCTTTCAGGAGAAAATATTTTAAGTGGATAGGACAATCACCCCCTATGAACATTGTTACTGGCAGTGCGTCCTATCTTCTGGGAGAGAAAATTGCTCAGCTTTTGAATGAGAAGTATATCCCTCCAGTTATAGAGAAATTCCCCGATGGAGAGATATATGTTCGGATAGAAGGAGAGATAGAAAAGGAGGTTGCTCTCATACAAACCACATACCCAAATGATAAGCTCATCGAGCTATTTCTCCTCCAGGATGCCCTGCGGGAGAAGGGAGTGGAAAGAATAATCACAGTGGTTCCCTACTTTGGATATTCCCGCCAAGATAAGATTTTTAAGGAGGGAGAGGCAATAAGTGCAAGGGCTATGGCTAAGCATATCGAGCTCTATTCCGATATTTTCATAGGAATTGATCTCCATGCACCGAGCATTCTCAACTGGTTCTCCATACCCACAGTGCATCTCCATGCCACAGAACCTATCGCAAGATTTCTGAAGGAGAGAGATGTGGATGTTGTGATATCTCCCGATAAGGGAGGTGTTGAGAGAGCGAAACTTGTGGCAGAAGCAATGAATGCGGAATTCGATTATCTTGAAAAGGTCAGATTGAGTGGGGAGGAGGTTGTTATAAAACCCAAAAATCTGGATGTTCGTGAAAAAATAGTGGGGATAGTGGACGATATAATATCCACAGGTGGCACAATTGCAAGAGCTGCGGAACAATTGAGAAGGCAGGGAGCAAGGAAAATATATGCGGTTTGCACCCATGGCCTGTTCATAGGGAAGGCGGAGGAGAATATGAAAAAGGTTAATGATTTTGCATCCACGGATACCATTGAAAGTAAATACAGTAAAATAACAGTGGCAGAGGTTATTGCCCGAGCCTTGCAGGAATACGCCTAAATAAATAATTTATTCAAGAAGATCCACAATCTCCATAATTCTTTTCACTTCTGATATCTCCTATCTTCACAAAACCCCATTTTTCCACCGCATGTGGAAATGCCTTTTTCAGTGCGTTCATGAGCTCCTCTTTCAGATCAGGAATGGGGTGTATTCACCTGATCCTCCTTTCAATTCTATAGCCTCCAATTATATCGTAAATGATAGCAAGAAGCGATATGGTCATTAAAACTGCCATGAAAATATAAAGTACGAGAAATGGAGTGGTGGTATGCAGTGCCTGGTAGATGAAAAATAAAATCACAAAAAGTAGCAGTGGGATGAAAACAGGAGATGATGCAATCAATGCGTTATGCGGGTATTCATTCTCCAGCCATCAATCTTCCGCTCTTTAAAGTATGCATATAGGGGAAATATGTAGTATGACAGAAGAAGAGAAAGAATGAGCACTGGCCAGCTTACGGTTGACATCTTATTTTCCATAATTAAGACCAGGAAAACTACTGCGGGAATAAGTATAATCCCTATGGCAATATTTCCTGCAGTGAGAATTCTCCAGGTATGATACCACAAATCCCTATTCTCAAGGGGCAGTTTTTTCAAAATGATGGGATAACCCCGCATATCCTGACAATATGAAAAAAATATAAATCTTTTCTGGAATAGTTTTAATACCATTAAGGATATCATTATCCATGTCCCTGCTGGATGTGGTTGGTCCTGTGATGGTCGGTCCCTCGAGTTCCCATACTCTTGGAGTGTTGAGAATTGCAAGATTTGTGCATAAATTCATGAAGGGTGTGCCAGAGAAGGTAAAATTCGTTCTGCATGGATCACTTGCAGACACAGGATTCGGGCACGGTACAGATAAGGCGCTTCTCGCAGGTATTATGGGGATGAGAGCGGATGATGAGAGAATAAGAGATTCAATAGAGATTGCAAAGAATGTTGGACTTAGATACTCCTTTGAAATCGAAGACCTTGGCGAGGTGCATCCCAACACCGTGCTCATAATTGCATGGAAGAATGGCAAGAAGGTGGAGGTACAGGGGTCCTCAATAGGAGGAGGAAAAATTGAAATAAACAGGATAAATGACTGCGAGTGTCAGGTTAACTGGGAGTACCACACGCTTATCCTTGTTATAAAGGACCTGCCAGGAGCCATCGGTAATATACTTGAGAATGTATCCGTTAACATATCCAATCTATATTTGAAGAGGATCGATGCAATTGAAAGAATCGCCGTGGCCATTGTGGAGACGGATGAAGAGGTTAAAGAAGAGTGTTTAGAGGCTATAGAGAAGAATTCATATGTGCTGGAATTTTACCATGTGGGGCGTGATGAGGATGCGCTTTGAAGATTTTATAAATGAGGAGAAAAGAGGCAGAAAACTACCCGATGTGATTCTTGAGCGGGAGATGCGTGAAACAGGTGTGCCTATTGAACTTCTCCGCAGAGAGATGGTAAAACTTCTCAATGTTATGCTGGAAGAATCGACAAAACAGTATGGGAAGAGGCAACGCACCCTTTCAGAAATGGCAGGAGAAAATGGATATCTCATGGCAAATCACAGAGCTAAGATGCTCAGTGAGTTCTCCCACACCGCAACTACTGTTGCTCTTTCGCTTGCTGAGAGCAATGCCGCAATGGGAAGAGTTGTTGCATGTCCAACCGGGGGTGCATGTGGGATTGTACCAGCAGTACTTTACGCCCTGAAGGTTCATATGAACGCATCCATGGATGAACTTCTGAATGCTTTCATAGTGGCGGGAGGTTTGGGGTGGGTGATAGAGAAAAATGCCACCATCTCAGGAGCCGAAGGAGGTTGTCAGGCTGAAATAGGCACAGCTGCGGCTATGGCATCCGCTTTGCTTGTTTACTACTTCACGCATCAGGGGGAGAGATGCGCACATGGAGCCGCAATAGCTCTAAAATCCATGCTTGGTCTCGTATGTGACCCCGTTGGAGGGTTCGTGGAGGTGCCCTGTGTGAAGAGAAACGGCATAGCAGTGAATATTGCCATATCCTCAGCCGAAATGGCCCTTGCAGGGATAGAAAGTGTGATACCTTTCGATGAAGTGGTGGAGGCTATGTACAGAGTAGGACGAAGTCTTCCAGAGAGTTTGAGGGAGACAGGAATGGGAGGTATAGCAACCACACCAACAGCCAGAAAAATAGTGATGGAGATGAAAAAGCATAAAAAATTTAAGTGGTGAGACCATAGGCTTTATATGCTTCCACAGGGACTGATGGATGCTCTTCTGAATGCAGAAAGGATCGTTGCTCTTACAGGTGCAGGTATAAGCGCTGAGAGTGGCATACCCACATTTCGTGGCTCAGGAGGACTTTGGGAAGGTTATCCGGTGGAAAAGGTGGCCACTGTTGAAGGTTTTGAGAGAGATCCTGAACTTGTCTGGAGATTCTATGATGAAAGAAGAAGAAACATAGCAGCAGCTAAACCTAACGATGCTCATATAGTTCTTGCAAAGATGGAGCGCCTCTACGATTTCTGGGTCATCACACAGAACATAGATGGGTTACATCAGAAGGCGGGGAGCAGAAATGTTGTTGAGTTGCATGGCAACATATGGAGAGTTAGATGCACAGAATGTGGAAGAGTAGGTTACAATTATGAGGTTCCTCTCAAAGAAATACCACCAAGATGTGAGAAATGTGGTGGATTATTGCGACCGGATGTGGTATGGTTTGGAGAGCCAGTATACGATATAGATAAAGCATATTCTCTTGCAGAAAATTGCGATGTTATGCTGGTAATAGGCACATCTGCACAGGTTTATCCAGCAGCATATTTACCAAGATTGGCATGGAGTAGAAATGCCAAGATTGTAGAGATAAATCCCCAGGAAACGCCTGTGAGCAGGTATGCTGATTTTATAATGAGAAAAATGGCCACAGAGGCTATGAACGAGATTTATCAAGAGCTACTAAGAGCATCCCAAGAAGAACGAGAATAGCACCTATAATACCTCTTGATCCAAGCGTCTCACCAAGAATTAGGTAGGAGAAGACTCCTGCTAATACTGGCTCCATTGTAAATATCACCGCAGCATGGGTAGGTGGAACCACTTTTTGAGCATGAGTCTGTAAAAGTATGCCCACAGCCGTTGCCAGGATTCCTGTAAACAATATTCCAAAGATAAGAATAGGGGTACATTGGCAATAAAATTTTTCTACTCCCCATCCCCCCATTCCCATAATCGCCACCATTCCAATTTCCACTAAGGTCAAAGAGGTTGGATCATACATTTTAGTATATTTAGCTACAAGAACGATCTGAAGAGCATAAAAAACTGCACAAAGGAGGGTTATAAAGTCTCCAATATTCATTCCCTTCTCCATGTTGGAGAGAAAATACAGGCCTGTGAGCGAGAGAAACACAGCTATTCCTGATTTCACTGAAATTTTCTCTTTAATTACAAAAAATGCAAAGAATGGAGTGAACACCACATACAGACCCACTATAAATCCTGAGTGTGTGGCAGATGTATACTGGAGTCCTAGAGTCTGAAAAAAGTATCCTGCAAAAAGAACTATTCCCAACATAGCACCAGAAAACAGCGTTTCCCTATCCATTTTTAATTTTCTGGCAAAAAATATGGAAAGAATAAAAAATCCTGTAAGGAATCTCAAGGCCACAAAGCCCCAGGAGCTTATGTACTGGAGAGAAAGCTTAATTATAGGAAATGTGGAGGCCCAAATAACCGCAACAAAAAATATGGAAAGTATAGCTGTGAGCTTTTGCATGTCAGCTCATCTTATTACCATACTCGAATATTCCACCGGCATCGTATATATCAAGGGCAACCTTTGACATGGGCTTTGCTTTGAAAATCAGATTACCATCCCTGAAGATTTCTCCAGTCTCCAGATTTATCTCAATAACATCGCCAGTTTTCAAATCGGTATTGAATATTCCGGGAGCCTCGATAAGTGGTAATCCCGAGTTAATCACATTTCTCTTGTATATTGCTCCAAAACTCTCACCCACAATGGCCACGATTCCCAGCGCAATGAAGCAATCCACTGCCTGCTGCCTGGAGCTCCCTGCTCCGAAGTTTTGACCCACAATGAGAATATCTCCCGGCTTTGCCTTTTGAGGGAAATCCTCCCATCCGGGTAAATTAGAGAAGGCATATTTTCCCATCTCCTTTACATCCGTTATATAGAGATATCTGTTGTGAAAAATCATATCTGTATCAACATTATCAATCCTCTTTCCCTGGGAATCTCGCAGCATCCATATTCTACCTCGCAGTATTCTAGGCTTCATAAAAAATGCATGGAAATGGAAGTAGATAATATTTTCTTTTACCGCAGTCCCACTATAGTGCCATCATCTGTAAGATCCACACTCTGAGCTGCAGGAACAGTAGGTAATCCAGGCATGGTGGAGATATCTCCAAGTATAGGTACCACAAATCTTGCACCTGCGGAGATCTTGATATTTCTAATAGTGATAACAAAGTCCTCGGGTGCGCCCTTTTTGCGAGGATTATCTGTCAGGGAGTACTGTGTTTTTGCCATGCAAACCAGGAAATCATTAAATCCAAGCTCGTCAATAATTTTGAGATCCTTCTTCGCCTTTGCATCATAGTCCACGCCACTTGCACCATATATCTCAGAGGCTATCTTCTCAATCTTCTCCTTTATATCCTCATCCCTCTTATATACGAATCTTGGCGGATGCATTCCATTCTTGGAAATTTCCTTGGCAAGTTCTATGGCACCTTCACCACCTTTGTTAAATACCTCGGAGATGAACGCCTTTACCCCATTATCTTCCACTATGTCAATGATCCTGTTTATCTCACTCTCATCATCCTTGGGGAATTTGTTGATGGCCACAACAGGTTCAAATCCCAGCTTTCTTACTATCTCCAGATGTCTCAGAAGATTCGCACTTCCCTTCTCCAACGCCTCAAGATTTTTTTCTTCCACATGCTTCTTCTTCACGCCCCCCTGATATTTGAGAGCCTTAGCTGTAACCACAATCACGCCTGTGGATATATCGAAATTTCCCTCTCGAGCTACAATATTCACAAATTTCTCAGCCCCAAGGTCTGAGCCAAATCCTGCTTCGGTGACCAAAATATCTGAATACCTCAAACCTACCTCATCGGCTAAAAGAGAATTATGCCCATGGGCTATGTTTGCAAAGGGTCCTATATGCACTATTGCAGGTGTACCTTCGGTAGTCTGCACAATATTTGGTAATAAGGCATCTCTCAAAAGTGCTGCCATAGCACCCTCAGCACTTACATCCTTCGCGTAGAAGGGTTTTTTCTCCTTGGTGAAAGCCACCAGAATCTTGGAAAGTCTTTCTTTCATATCCTTATAATTTTTTGCAAGGGCCATTATCGCGGTAATTTCGCTTGCTGCAGTGATTTCAAAATGATCCTCCAGAAGCGCACCTGAATTCTCACCAAGACCTACAACAACATTTCTTAAGCTTCTATCATTTATATCCAGCACCCGCCCCCACAGAATCTTTTTTCTATCTATTCTTGGCTTGTTTCCATGATATATGATGTTGTTTAGCATTGATGCCAGGAGATTATGAGCTGTCTGGATGGCATGAAAATCTCCAGTAAAATGCATGTTTATCTCTTCACTGGGCTCCACCTGAGCTTTTCCTCCTCCAGTACCTCCTCCCTTCACACCAAATAACGGTCCAAGAGAAGGCTCTCTCAAAGTTACAACACTCTTTCTCCCTACCTTCCAGAGGGCCTCTGACAAACCTATGGCTGTTGTTGTCTTTCCCTCACCAAAGGGTGTTGGATTTATGGATGTGATGAGAACAACTTTACCCTCACGCTCCCTTTTCCATATTTCCTCAAGAGGTATCTTTGCCTTGTATCTTCCATAAGGCACCAGATTCTCTAAGCCGAGCATTTGGGCAACTTCTGTTATTGGCTTCATAGAGAAGGGGGAAGAATTAACTACTATATAAAATTCACTTCTCAGAATTGTGGAATATAAGCTATATACCCACAATTTATCCCTTCTCAACCCTCAAAAGTATAGCTTCTATCTTAACCACATCCCTTCTGTGAAAATGATATGTATGGGGTATGGGAAATAGGTATTTCTTTCGATGTGTAATATTTCCACCATTTTCTATTATTTTCTTCTCAATAAACTCCTGCGTCTCTGCATTGTGGAGTGTATAAATCACCCTGGCTATCTCCAGAGCTTTTAAAAGGAAGGGTAAATCAGCATGCCTCCTCTGAGAGCCAAACGGAGGATTTTGAATCACCGTATCAACAGAGATATTAAAATCCTCTATATCCTCATTTATTATCTCAACATTCTCACACTTGAATTTTTTCAAATTCTCCTCCAGCACTTTTACCGCCTGCTTGTCTATCTCCACAGCATAAACCTTTTTGGCACCTAAAAGGCAGGCGCCTATAGAAAATATGCCTGTGCCTGCACCCAGATCTCCAATAACTCTCTCCTCTATGTCATCATTAAGATGGGCTAGAAAAAGAATATCCGAAGCTATTGTAGGAGGGGTAAAATACTGCTCCCAAAAACTTTTTGGATTTTCAAATCTCTTTATCGTCTCAAGCATCAATTCGAGCTTTTTCTTCTTCATCGGAGAACTACCGCACTAACCAAATTTTTTGCAAAACTATACGCATGGGCCTTGGAGAATCCCCGTTTGCTGAGCTCTTCAGCCACCTTTTTAACCGTTCTTTGCCATTTCCAGGTACTCTTTGTGTATCTTGCTGTAATAAGGATCTTCACAATGTCCTCATCTATCTCAATACCATATCTTTCCCTTAATTTCATCTGCCACAGAGGAATAAGAACATAGGGTACATACACCCGATTCACCGAGGGTAACTGTGAGACCCTATATCTTTTTCCCATATTTTGCCCATATTTTGCTCCCATAAATATTTTTTGCTTAAAAATAACTTCCTGAATGCAATTCCCCGCAGGACTAAAAATCTTTATATAATCCCCGGAAATTCTTTTCCTATGGAGAGAACTGAAAAATTCGCTGAAATACTAACTTCCACCCGTATTAAAATCCTAAAGGAATTGAAAGAGGAAAAACATCCTCAGGAGTTAGCGGAGAGAATGAGGATGACAAGACAGGGTGTGGATAAACATCTCTCCATTCTTTATAAATATGGACTTGTGGAGAAAAGGGTGAAATTTAAAAAGAGGCCCATGATTTTCTATATCCTCACACCGGAGGGGGAGGAGTTATTGGGAAACATTGAAGACGCAATAGAATCTTTCATACTCAGTATTAGAAACAAATATAAAGAAGAAATTTTTAACCTTGACAGGATGCTTGTGGACGGAAAAATTGAAGAAAATACCTACTGGGAAAGAAGGAGGAAAATGGAGGAGAGATTTTCGTGGGTGAAGGACATATGAGGATAAGAAGAGGGACAAGGGAAGATCTTCGCTATCTTCCCAAGATACTTATGGAAGCCTACCAGGGTATGGAGGAATACGGTGAGAAAGATATTGAGAGTGCGAGAAAATACATAGAGGAGCTTTATGAAGAGGATCCTGAATGCTTTTTCGTGGCTGAAAATGATGGTGAAATCGTCGGCTTTATTTTCTGTAACCGATTCTGGTACAGCAAGTTCGAGCATGGAAAAGTTGGAGCGATACACGAAATTGTAGTTGTTCCAGCACACAGACATGAGGGTATAGGAAAAATGCTCATAGAAAAGGCAATGGAGGAGTTGAACTCATCTAAGATAGAGCTATGGGTGGGAGAGAAAAACGAAAGTGCCATAAAATTTTATGAAAAACTTGGATTCAAAAGAAAAGAAAAAGCTGGAAGATGGATAAGAATGCTCAAGGTAGTTAGATAGCGTAGACCACCTTTTTCATATTGGGACGCTCTTTATAAAACATTCTGCTTCCGCATTCACACTCCAATTGCTGCACACCCAACTCGCTTGTTAAAGGCCTTCCACATCTTATGCACCTATACATTTATTCTCACCTTCTTCCAGTCCTTATAAACATCTGGAGTGTAAGCCGCTCCTGCAAATTTCAAACCGCAATGAGTGCATACCCATATTCCAGTGGAAAGCCTTTTAACAGAGTAATGATGACATCTCGGACAGAGATGCTTTCTCTCCTTCTCCTTCATAATGTCTGCCCAGCGATATCGTAGCGAGATGCCATATCTCGGGCCGAAACGCCCTGCAATACCAACCTTCTTAGTCCTCTTTGCCATCCGAATCACCGAGAATTATTTCTCTGACCTTTGCGCCGATATTCATGCTCATATTTATAACTTTCTGCACCTCCTCGTAGGTGAATGTTCCGCTCAATCCTTTCTGCATAGCGTTTATGTGCCCTTCCTCATTTGTCGTTACTGTTAAGCGTGCAGAGGCTATACTCTCCTCATCCAGATTTGGATCTGCCACAATCCAGTTACCAATCTTTGCAAATGTCACCGGCACGGGATAATGCAACACAGGTAGCTTAAAATCATCGCCCAGCTCATATCTGGAGGCAGGTACAACAGCATCTGTAAGTGCAGCAAGAGCACCGTAGCCTGATGCATCAAATAAATTGCCATCATAGTCTAAAACATGAATATCAATGAAAACTATCCAGACCTTCTCACCTTCCTCTATCACCAGCTTCTCAAGATCTATTGCATGGCCTTCTCTTATTCCCCTGTCAACAACCCTCGCAAGCTCTATGGCTTCCTCTCCTGGAGGACCTGGCTCAAATGTTGGTGATGCTAAAGGTGCAAGCTCTGCATTTGTGGTTAGGATTCCCATATTTGGCGTATCGGGAAAAGGTGTACCTACCTCTATTTTCACACCCACAAGAACCTTTGTTCTTCCTAAACGAACTAGCGCAGAGCCCTCTGCCCTCTTAGCATAGCCCTTTACTATCTCAAGTGGTCTTATTTCATCAAAATTCCTTCCGTCAATTCTTGTTCCTTTGGAGGCAAGCCTGTGAATGTAGTCTCTTTTCATCTCAGGTATAACTCCTGCTGTGAATTTTGAGTTGCTCATTTACTCCACCTCTACATACTTTCTTTTCAATGCCTCTATTTGCATCTTGTGTATGGTTTGTGCTGCCTCCATGGCCATCTCTATTGCCCCTGTTAATTCTTCATAGGTCATATCGCCATCCATCTGTAAAAGTGCAATTTCCCTTGTCCTTGGCAATATGGCCATGGGTACATCTGCCTCTCCATAGTTATCTTCCTCCTTATTTAAATCAAGAACTACTACACCATCTATCTTTCCCGCAGCACATCCCACAATTAAATCTCGCATAGGTATTCCAGCATCCGCCAGGGCCAACGAAGCTGCCGTTATGCCTGCAACCCTAGTGCCAGCGTCTGCCTGCAATACTTCAATGTAAACATCTATGCTTGTCCTGGGATATTTTTCAACAAATATCACGCTTTCTAAAGCTTCACTTATAACCTTGCTCAGTTCCACAGCCCTTCTATCTGGTCCAGGCCTCTTTCGTTCATCCACACTGAAAGGTGCCATGCTGTACCTTGCCCTTATTATGGCCTTCTCCGCCTCCTGCACATGTTTAGGATAAGCTTCCCTCGGTCCATACACCGCCGCCATTATTTTATTTCCACCCCATTCTATGTATGCCGAGCCATCCGCTCTGTCAAGAACTCCTACCTCCATTTTTATTGGCCGCAACTGATTCGGTAATCTTCCATCTATGCGAAGACCATTGTCATCAATGAGCCTTATATCCGATTTAATTCCCATGCTCTTCACCTCTTTCCTCTTCCAAGAATGCCTTTATTCTATCAGTAAGCCCATAGGTGTGCGCTTCACTCTCAATCATCCTTATTGCCTTTATCACCGTAATTATACCCTCTGGAGAGCCTGAGATCCATATCATTCCATTCTGTCCAACATATATCCTACATCCTGTGTATTCTTTAAGCATCTGTATCATAGAACCTCCCTTGCCTATGACCCTCGGCACCTTGAAGGGAGATATCTGAATTATGTGACCTCCCTCCAGTTTTCTTAGGCCCTGTTCCTTCATTGTTATCCATACCTGCCCTAACTCATTCACATTGCTGACCTTGGCCAGGATAACATCCCCTATGGATAGATATCGTGCAGTGTAGCCAAAATCCACATGCCAGGGCACATCGTTCACATGCAACGGTGCATAATAGGGTGCGTTGATGTCCACTACCCAGTTCATCGGTGCTATATCAATTATCTTTCCTATCACCTTGTCTCCCTTCTTGGGCACATAGCAACCAGATAGGGGTATAACATTAACATAACCTGCTCTTATCTCTACAACACCAAGATAAGCAGAATACATCTTTCCATTTTCTACAAAAACCCCGTTACCTGGTTTGCCCATTTCCTTTATTAACTCACCAGGCACAACTATTTTTCGAACACCTCTTTTTTCATTCATTCACATTACCTCCTTAGAATTTTGGTCTGAACATTACCATGAGTCTTCTTGTTGAGCATGTCCAGAAATTCACCCTGCATACCGGCAGGTATTTCCACAAGTCCGATCCAGGATCCATCTCTCTGCCATTCCTCCTGCAGCAGGGTACCCATCCTGGTAAGCTCTCCGTATATCTTTCCATACATATCTCCACTAACCTTTACCGCTATCTTTACCTTCTCAAATCTTATGGGAATTATAGGCTTGAGAGCCTTAAGCACAACAGGAATCTGCTCCTCCACAGATTTAAGGGGATCTATATGTACCTTTGCCTCTTCCAAGGCAAGTTCAATTCTCTTTGGTGGATGAGGTGCTTTGGTTTGAGGATTAATGGCGTTCCTTGCGATTTCCATTATTATTCTTCTCTTCTTTTCTTCGAGCATTTTACGACGCTGCTCCGTTGTCAACTGAACCTGACCTTTGATTATTATCTCCCTGGCTATCTTATTCACATCTGTTGTATTGAAAACTTCTTTTATCGTTTCTTCACTGGCCCTCTCACCCTTCCGGGCATCTTTGAAAATCTCGTCTATCACCATATAATCCACTATATTGTCTATCTTTCCCGATTTTACATCATCTATTATATCGGGATCCACCAGAATCTCAAACCTGTGCCCCTTATGTTCATACCTTGCAATTACAGCATCTTCTAGCCTGACCATTTTCACTCCTCGCCCTTCATCTCCTTATACTTTTTTATATATTCTTTAATCTCCTCAGAACCCATAAGGGTAAATGTTCCTCCCTTCACAACATACCCTATCTCAATATTCAAATTTTCGATTTTATCTTCGCTAACCATCTCGATGCCCTTCAGGGCAAGCATTATAGCTTCTTCCATACTCATATTTTCCCTATACTCATTTTCAAATAACTCCATCACAGTTTCACGGCCTCCTCCAATACAATCCGCTTTATACCCCATCACCGTGCCACTTGGATCCGTCTCCATTAAATGTATCCCCTTCTCATCTACCCCCGCAATCAGGAGAGATGCTCCGAAGGGTCTCACCCCTCCATACTGGGTGTACTGCTGCTTGTAATCGCTTATCCTCTTCACCAACTGCTCCACTGATATTCTCTCTCCATATGTCACCCTTTCAATCTGAGCTATCAACCTGGCATAATCCACAAGAACCCTTGCATCTCCCACAAGACCTGAGGTTGCGCATCCTATGTGCTCATCTATCATAAATATCTTCTCCATACTCTCAGGCTCTACAAGCCTGCTCTTTATCCTCTTATCCGCTATTAATACAACTCCATCCTTAAATTTTATTCCAATTGTTGTTGTGCCCCTCTTCACAGCTGCACGGGCATACTCCACTTGAAATAACCTTCCATCCGGACTAAATACAGTAATTGCTCTATCATACGCCATCTGTGCCGGTTGCATATTTCATCACCTCTCAACTTTTAGAGTGATATGCACAATCATTATAAAACTTTATCCCCTCAACTTTTATGGTTTCAGAAGTCCAGCTTCTCTCGCAATTTCCTTCATTTTGCCATAGAAGCCACTTTTCTTTATATCTCCAATTTCATCATCCAGTGTGGGAAAATAGGGGATTCCCCCAATATATTTTATTCCATATTCTCTCGCAATATCTCTCAAAACCTGCTTTTTCACAATCATATTCTCCAGTATCCCAAGAATAGGATAATTTCCTTCTTTAAGAATCTGGAGCAATTTTCTTACTACATTTACTGCAAGAAGAGAGGGTGTACCAACCACTAAAAATTCTCCCCTTTTAAGATATCTCAAAATATCTAAAAACTGTTCACCCAGTCCAGGTGGCATGTCTATCACGAGAAAATCAAGCTTGTCCCATCTGGTAATTGCAAGAATTTCTATGAGGGCATCACTGAGCTCTTTTCCCCTCAGAGGAGTTGGTTTGTCCTCAGAGTAAAATACTATGCTCATGAACTTTACTCCCATGAACTCTGGAGGTACTACACCTTTTTCCTCCTCTGGAAGAATATCAGTTTGAGCTTTAAGAATTATATGGTCACTTGCGCCATGGAAATCCAAATCCAAAAGACCGACTCTGTAGTCCTCTTCACTTAAAACTAAAGAGAGGGATGTCGCCACCAAGGATTTTCCCACTCCACCTTTTCCACTCACTACGGGGATTATTCTTTCTATATCCTTTGTTCTCTCCTCTATGGC
>JAGGTO010000124.1 GCA_021163705.1 Thermoplasmata archaeon
AAGGTATAAATATTTCACGGTATTTTTATATATAAAATGTTACCTGTGAAGCTTGAAATAATCAACCTGGGAAAGGTGGAAAGGGAATACAGAGGGATAACAGGAGAATATGAGAGGAGAATATCCTCCCTCGCTCATGTAAGATATATTTCCCGAGGAAGAATTCCCAAAGAAGCCATAATTTTGGATGAGAGAGGCATTCTTATGAGCAGTGAGGAATTTTACGAACTTTTGAATAGGGCATCAAAAAATGGGGAAAAGCTAATTTTCGTTATTGGACCACCCCAAGGACTTTCTGAGGAGGAGAAGAGGGGGAAAACACTTATTTCACTCTCAAAGTTAACACTGAGGCACGAGCTGGCATATTTGATTCTTCTTGAGCAGATATACCGTGCATTGCTGAAAATGAAGGGTACATCCTACGAAAGGTGAGCCTCCAAAATATTAGAAAGATAAGGGGAGAAAAGATAAAGCCTTGGGAGTATAAAAAATATTTCTTTTGATTATCGAAAATGTTTGTATTTGGAGAAGGGATATTGGATGAAAGAGGGAAGAATACTCTATTGCTCTATGAATTTGGAATTTGGGATGGAGAAACTTAAAAAATTTTAAATATCAAATCCCATTGAAAGTTGAAATGATAACACCAAAGATATGGAAGGTCTGTGTCATCGGCGACAAGAGCGTGGGCAAAACTTCTTTAATTCGCAGGTTCGTGTATGATACCTTTGAAGATGATCCTGAGGAGACCATAGAATCCCGTGCATTCCGGAAAAAATGTGGAAGCACTACCCTAATAATATGGGATGTGAGTGTTTACGAGGAGAACATAAGATCCATTCTTGCAGGTGCCAAGGGAATAATCGTGATGGGAGATCTCACAAGGAGAAGCACCTATGATACTATGGATAAAATTGCAGAGTTTCTGAATGGGCATAAGGGTAAGATGATTTTCGTTGCGAATAAGAGTGATCTTAAGTACAAAGCAGAATTCTGGAAAGATGAGATGAGAAGTCTCGCAAATAAATTTGGTGCTCCATATTTCCTCACAAGTGCCAAAACTGGGGAGAATGTGACCGAAGTATTCAGAGCCTTTCTGGAGATGTAAATGACATCGCTCAAAATTTGCGGAAACCTTGCGGATAGACTTTTTTCTCGAGGTTTCGGGGTGAGAGATAAAAAATGCTTAAAATTATCCTGGGAAGAAGCTCTTTATCTCTGTGAGAAGGGTATCCTTAAATGTGATTTTGAGGAAATTTTGGACGAAGCATCCTCGCATCTTGCAGATTTTGATATTCGCTATCTTGTGTACAGAGATTTGAAAAATAGGGGATATGTTCTAAGGGTAAAGGAGGATCATTTTCAGGGTAAGAAGAGCTATAGTATGAGCTTCTATCCTCTCTCAGATATGGATTATTTTGATCCGGATGAAATTTTAAATAAAAATCCACCCTTAATTCTCTCCATTGTGGATGGAGATGGGGATATTACCTATTATATGGTGGAGATTCATGAGCCAAGAGGTGAGTATTTCAATTTTCCCACATCCCTAAATGCAAAGTATTATGGTAGAAGATATTTCGTATTTGAAGATTTAGAGCAATTGGAGAAGAGCACATATGGAAGAAGAGAAGGCAGATTTGGACATCTCTCGCTCCTTGAAGCAAGATATCTTGGTGAGAGAGGATTAATTCATCCTGTTGAATCTTCTGGAGAGGAAATTTATAAGGTATACAGGGATCTGAGAGAGAGGGGATTGATAGTGAAATCTGGATTCAAGTATGGAACACATTTCAGGGTTTATGAGAGGAGCATGGAGGAGCACTCAAGATACCTCGTTCATGTAATCTTTGGAAAGGAGGAGCTTCAAAAGGTTAGTCGCGCGGTTAGGGTTGCCCACGGAGTGAGAAAAGAGCTGCTGCTTGCATATATAAAAGAGAGAGAGATAAAATATTTCAGAGTTTCCTGGATAAGGCCATAAACTATAGAAGCTCTTCAAATTCCTCTATTAGCTCGGGATACTTTTTCTGGACAGCCTCAAGTATCGCCCTCACAGAGATCTCCTTTATATTCTCCTCGGAGATTACCTCCATAAGCTTGTTGAGAGTATCATCATCCAGGGCTGCGAGTTTTTCCTTAACGAACCAGTTTCGCAAATGCTTTCTCTCCCATTTTTTCTTAACTTTCTCTTCATATTCTTTAAAGCATTCTTTGCTGGGATTCTCTATGCATTTTCCTGCTATCTCACCTGCCCATTTGCCAGATATGCATGCATTGGCTATTCCCCCACCTGTTATGGGATCTATCAGGCGGGCTGCATCACCAACCAGCATTATTCCATTGTCCACTATCCTTTTAGGCACAGGGCACGTTGAAACAGCTCCAGTAACTATCTGTAATATCCTTCCTTTCTTCAGGTAAGGATGTCTTTCTATGAATCTATCAAGGTATCCTTTCACTTCTCCCTTGCTCTTTAATTTATTAAGAGCTACCCCTATCCCAACATTTGCCTCTTTCTCACCCTTGGGAAATATCCACACATAGCCGCCAGGTGCGCAGGAGCCAATGAAGAAATGTGTGAAGTTCTCCTCAATATCAATATTTGTCATTCTATATTGAATGCAGGATACTATATCCCTCTCTCGCAAAACGGTATTGAGGCCTGCCCATCTTGCCACTTGCGATTCAAAGCCATCTGCCGCTATAACTATCTTCGCTCTTACCTCAACTCTCTCTCCGAATTTTCTCACAATTGCCCCTTTTACATATCCATCTTCCTTTATTATGTCCACTGCGGGACTCTTGAGCCAGATATCCGCACCCTCCTTTATGGCCAGGGAGGCAAGGTATTTGTCGAAGTACTCCCTGTTTAAAACAAATCCAACCTCGTTTCCTGCCTGTTCTGCAGATAGCTCAATAACACTTCTCTCATCTGGAGAATAAATCTTTGCACCCTCCATACGAGTGTCGATCCAGCGATCACTGGGATCTATTTCCACCTTCTTCATCCATGCCTCTGAGATCCCCTCTGCACATCTCACAGGTACTCCTATCTCCGGTCTCTTTTCAATGAGCAAAACCTTCAATCCATGACGGGCTGCAAATCTTGCAGCCATACTCCCTCCAGGTCCCGCTCCAATTACAAGAACATCATATTCATATTTCTTCATTCAGACCACCAGTCCGCATCTATGGCACCTACAGGACAGCAGCGTATGCAGAATCCACATTTTATGCATTTATCCTCCTCAATTCTCACTATGGTTTCATCCAGGAACATACAGTTCACGGGACATGAACCAACGCATGCACCGCAATAATTACATAAGGAGGGTTTCACCTGCAGCATTCTTCATCCCTCTACTCCCACGACATTTCCATGTCTTTTTCTGTATTCTTCGAGACTTATTGAATATTTCTTCTCCACAATCTCTCTGAATGTGGGACCTGTGTTATAGGAGCAGAATGGTATTATTTTCAGATCAGGAGTAACATAGTGGATCACGCATCTCTGTATTCTGTGCAAATCGTAGTTGTATGGGTCCTGGAAGTGCATCGCACCTATGAACATGGAGTCCCAGTGCAGCTTTCCAAGGGCCTCCTTTGTTCCCTGTTCAAATACCCCAAGAATTTCCTTAAGCTTAAATCCAGAGGGAGCATATTTCTTATCATAATGTCTCTTGAGAATCTTGTAGAGGGTGAGCACACTGCTTAGCTTGCTCTTCTTCTCAAATTTCTCCTCAAAAACGAGAGGTATGAGCTCCTCGATAATTCCTGGCACATCTATGAACTTTGTGATTGTGATATTCTTATTTTTGTCATAATCATGGAAAACATATGTAGCGGCTCCGCAGGCAGGATGTGTTGTGAATGCAGGCTCAGGTTTCTTGAATATCTGTGCGGCAACTTCTGCAAATAGAGCTGCCACGGGAATGGGGAAGAAATCCTGTTTATCTATGAAATCTGTTTGCTCACTCAAATCTCGTATTAAATCTCCTGTGGTATATCTCATCTTGAAAAGCTCAACCTGAGGTATTCTACCAGATAGTGAAACAGGCTGGAAATTTACGGCACGAATAACATCAAGATTTTCCAATCCAAATTCCACTATTTTCCCCACCTCATCATCGTTCACATCCTTCACCACTGTGGGCACGAGAACTGTTGAAAGAGGCTTTGGTTTAACTCTGCGAAGATTCTCTATAGCCTTCATTTTTTGTGGAAGAAGATTAACACCTCTCGCAGTTATATATGTGCTCTCTTTGAATCCATCAAATTGAAGATATACTGTATGCAGACCCGCATCTGCCATTCTCTGGGCAAATGTTGGATCATTGGCAATAAGTATTCCATTTGTGGCCACCTGAATCTGCGCGAATCCGAGCTCTTTAGCTTTTCGAATAACATCAAAGAAGCGAGGATATATTGTGGGCTCTCCACCTGAAAATTGTATTGCTGGCGTGGGTACGGGTCTCTCCTCCCTCAGAATTTTCATCATTTTAACTACGGTGTCAAAATCTGGCTCATAAACATAGCCTGCAGCATTAGCATTCGCAAAGCAAATCGGGCAACGAAGATTGCATCTATTTGTCAGATCCAAATTTGCAAGTGCAGTGAATGAGTAATGCTTATCAAAGAAACCATTCTCGATCTTGGGATATTCCGGCCCTATACCATCCAGAATATAGCCCCATTTTTCCATCCAGTGCCATACCTCGGCGTCTCCATAGTAAATATCTTTGAACTCTCCGTGCTCCGGGCATACCTTCTTATACCAGATCTTTCCATCCTCCTCGTAAATTGTTGCGGGAATTACCTTGCCACATACTGGACATATGCTTTTCGTCTCCTGGGGCAATCCCGCCTTGAGTCTTGGTGGTTGAATTACATACATATTTATCCCCGCAGGGGAAGAACAAACATATATTTTAAAAATTTTGTAGTTTTTATAGCTACAAACTACCCTTTCTTCTGCGAAGCATTGGTATGAATATTATTGCCACAGCCGCTATAAGTCCGATTGAGAATGAAAAAATATGGTCCATCAAATAGCTTATTACTTTTTCAGTGGAGCCTATCACTGGCTGAAGGTTTGGATATATGGGCAATGGAAGCGCTATGTATGGATCATAGATCACACTGCCATTGTAGTTTCGGAAGGAAAATATAAGATGCAGCTCAGAATTGCTGTAGGAATAAAAAGTATCCATATCATTTTCATAGTCCCAGAGGAATGCTATGTTCTGTTTCTCCTCTCCAAATCGAAGCATGCCTTTTTTATCCTTTCCAAAGAGGTGCTCCCTTATTTCTTCAGATTTACCTAGCTTTTTCCACTGTACATGCTCCATGCCAATTCTTTCATACACCTCTCCAGGTTTACCATCTTTCTGATACTTCACATTTTCTTGCACATAAAAGAAGGGCATAATTGAGTCGCTTTTCATAATTATATCATAACGGAGCATATTTGTCCCTATTTTTGTTTCCTTTTTGTAGTATTCCTTCTCGGCCACATAAAATATCACTGTGAAGTTCATATGCATCTCTCTTCTCATGGGTCCCTTAAGCTTTATCGCCATATTTTTCCACATTAAAATCTCAGTATAGTTACCCATTATGTGGTTATACCCCCTCTTCATTCTCACCTTCATATTTTTCAATTCTTGGGATATTATGGAGGCATGGAGACCCATGAAGCTCTCACCCATATAAACCTTGGAGAATCGCAGTGAAAAATATTGGGTATTATTCACCACTATCAAGATTGTGGAGTTTCTGTTATCTATTACAATTTTAACAGCAGGCTCCTGAGAGCTTGAGCTAGCTTGGGAGGAAAATATTAAGGAAAGGAGAAGAATTGTTAGAAGAAGGGATGCAATCTTTTTCACATGAAAGATTAAGAAATGTTCATTTAAATGAATTTTGGTACAAGCTTGGAATCTTCGAAGATTGCACTAATATTCGAGGATTGTACCATAAAGGAGTTAAATATGACCTTAAGTAAGGTAACTTGGTGATGAAAGATGAAGAAAATATGGAAAATACTCAGCATATCCCTGTTTATACTGGTGCTCCTTTCCTCTGTTAGTGCGGCAAGCGCCAAGGGAGGGGAGAAAGTCACGATGCCAACCTTCCAGTTTATGGGAGAGTTGAACTATACAGCAGGGAATGTAAGTGGAAGATTCATAAGCTTCCACATAGATGAGAAGAGTGGTGAGATAGAGGACTACAGAGTCAACAATGTTACTGTGTTTAAGAGCATTGAATATGAAAACGATACAATTGGCAAGGTAAATGTGCATGGTGCGGTTCTCACATACAAGGGTACGAGAATGGAGGTTAATAAAAAGGAAGGATTTAACATGGAATGGAGATTTATAGCTGTACACGATAATCCCAGTGGAGTGCTTCATATTCTTACCCATGGCAGTGATGTTATAACCTATGAGCTTGGAGAAGACATAACCTGCAGAGTAGGGAATACAAGCCACTATGAGATGGTCTATCTCAACGGCAGTATGGTAGGAAAGCTAATGGTGGCCAACGGTGAGGTGAGTGTGGAGAATGGAAGCATAGAGATAAAAACAGCCACAAATTCCACAACAAGTGTGATTTTCATTGATACAGCCCATGTGGTCTTTCCAAAGCACATCAAAAAAGAAATAATGATGGGAATTGAAAAGGGAAAAGTTGGTGCACAGCTTTACATATCGCAGCGGGGCACAGATTTTGTGAACTACACCCACGAGATAAAGATGCAGGTTAAGCTCAGGGAGAAAAACAGGGTAAGGGTGGAGATCAGCTCGGAGGATCCGCAGGGTAAAGCGGTAATGATAATGCTGGAAAAAGAGCTTATGGAGCTCAATAAAAATCGTACTCTAAAAGTACTCCTGGACGGAAATGAAATCACCAAAGCTGATTTCAATGAGGTAATGAATGGCACAGATTCTCCCATGTATGCCATGGTTGAGGAAAATAATACAATGTACATCCTTGTTTATATCCCGCATTTCTCAACTCACACTCTGGACATAGAAACTCAAAGTATCGCGGAAAATGGTAATACTGCAGGAGGAGAAACAGAGGGAGCAAGTGAGAAACGGGTGCCTCCAATGATATGGGGCATTATAGCTGGTGTTGTGATAATAGGTGTAATAGTTGGGGCGATAATTAAATCACGATGACGCCATCCCCTCTTTATTTTTTATCATTTTTTATCCAGAGTAAGGCAAAATTATCCACCAACGCATCAAGAAAGGATTTTCGGTATTTTATAATGGTAAATGCAACTAAATCTCTTTTTCTGACAGAATAGTAAGTTTCTCTTCCCCTCTCCCTTTTTTCCAGGATACCTTTTCTTATGAGCTTGTTAAGGTGATATGATAATGTTGAAGGCGAAATTTTCAGCTCCTCGGATATATCTCTATGCTTTTTCTCCCCCTCCTCTAGAAGATATATAACTATTCTTCTCGCCACATAGTTTCTAAGGGCACCCATGATGCTTCTTTCTTCCACTGTCATGCTTGTATTGGCAAAATATCTCACATATTTTCCATCTCTACGGGAGCTAATCAACCCATGCTTTTCCAGGATGTTTAGATGGTATGTCAGCATCCCTGTTGGCATTTGAAGTCTTCTCTGAAGCTCACGGAAATGCAATCCAGGGTTAAGCACTATTTCCTCGTAGATCCTTTTTCTCGTTGTGAGCTCCTCCATATTTCATCCTCTCTTTACCACACTTGCATAAAGTGCTATGAGGATAATCACATCCATGAGGAAGGAGAACTGAAGAATTTGGAGATCCCACTCAAAATATATATTCAGCTCATATATAATGGCCTTGAAGAGAAAGAGCAGGAAAGCCACAGAGGTTAAAAGCAGGATCCCAATCCTGTATCTCCTGTAGGCTATGATAGAAATTATGAGAAAGAGAAGGGAGAGCACTAGCAGTATGCCGGCCAGCAGATCTGTGATAAATATGCTCATATTTTAGCATGGGCAATAATTCTTATTAAATTTATGATGACACAGACGAGGAGCATGGAGTATAGCGAAACTTCTGAGAGAAAACTTTATATATAAGCACATGTAGATTTATTATAATATCTTTTTAGGCCAACCATAAAAAATTGGGGAGGTGATAAGATGAAGATTTGGTTGGTGGGTATGTACGGGATAGTGGCATCCACCGCGATAACCGGAGCCATGGCCATACAGAAGGGGTTGGTGGATAAAACAGGGGTTGTCACATCCATGGAGGAATTCAAAGAGATAGAGAAGTATGTGCCCTTCTCCTTCCAGTTTGGTGGGCATGAGATAAGATTGCTTGAGGGCACGAGTTATGATGCTGCACTTTATCACTGGAAGGAGTTGAGACATTATCCTAGGGAAATACTTGATAGCGTTAAGGAAGATTTGAAGAAGATAAAAGCGAAAAAAGGCACAGCACTAAACTGCGGAAGCGGAATAGATGAATTTGGAAAGATAAGCACTCTGGAGCAGGAAGGTTTGAAACTGAGTGAGATAGTAGAAAGGGTAGTTGAGGATCTTAGAAAATTCAAAGATGAGGATACTGTAGTGATAAATGTTGCATCAACGGAGCCTGTGGCAAAGTATAGCGAGGAATATCATGGCTCTCTGGAAGGATTTGAGAGGATGATAGATGAGGATAAGAGAGAATACATAACGGCGAGCATGATATATGCGTATGCAGCCCTAAAGCTTGGAATTCCATACGGCAACTTCACACCCAGCGCAGGCTCATCTATCCCTGCATTGAAGGAGTTAGCTATTAAGAATAATGTACCTCATGCGGGAAATGATGGCAAAACTGGAGAGACCCTTGTGAAAACAACTTTGGCACCAATGTTCTCCTATAGAAAGTTAAAGGTGCTTGGATGGATGAGCTACAATATTCTTGGAGACTATGATGGTATGGTTTTAAATCATCAGGATAACAAGGAAAGCAAGGTTATCTCCAAAGATTCCACATTGGAGAAGACCCTGGGATATTCTCCATACACAATAACAGATATTAAGTTCTTCCCGAGCCTCTACGATAACAAGATTGCCTTTGACTTCATACATTTCCAGGGATTCCTTGGTAGAAAGATGAAGATGTACTTTACCTGGGATGGTATAGATGCAATTCTCGCTGCTCCTCTGGTGCTCGATATAGCAAGATTGCTACTCTTTGCCAAGAAGAAGGGAGTGAAGGGAGTTGTTAAGGAGATGGCATTCTTCTTCAAGAGTCCGATGGAGACCGATGTGATGAACACTCATTTGCAGTACAGCAATCTCGTCTCCTGGTTTAAGAGTCTAGCATGAAGGCGGTAATTCTAGCTGCAGGAAAAGCTACGAGATTCGGGGGGCTAAAACCTCTTGCCCCCTTATTTGGGATCCCCATAATAGAACATACAATACGGGGATTGCATAAGATCGATGTGAGGGATGTGGCCATAGTTTACAATGATAAAAGAATAAAGGAGTATCTGGAAAAAAAATATCCGGAGATAAAATTCATCCATAATCCCCATCCAGAGAGAGAAAATGGATACAGTGCATATCTTGCAAAAGAGTTTGCAAATGGGCCATTTATCCTGGTAATGGCGGATCATTACTACTCCTCCAATTTTTTCTCTTTTTTTAAGAATTTTGAAAATATGGAATGTGAGAGATGTGTGATTTTTGTCAGCAAAGAGGCAATAGGACCTGAAGAAGCCACGAAAGTAAAGGTGAAAGGTAATAAGGTGGTTAAAATAGGAAAAAATCTGGAGAATTACGATTATTTTGATACAGGCATGTTTTACTGCACACCGGAAATTTTCAATTATGGAGAAAAGCTTCTCTCTCACGAAATTATCAAGCTTTCGGATATAATGAATTCCCTTGCCAGAGATGGAAAACTCCACTATCAAATTATTGAAGGTTTCTGGATAGATATAGACACAAAAGAAGAATTGAAAATTGCAGAAAAGGAAATTGAAAAGAGCATGATGAAGAAAGGGGATGGCTATATTTCAAAGCTTATAAATAGAAAAATTTCCATTAGAATTACGAAAATGTTAGCACCATATAATTTTGCCACTCCAAATTTTCTCACACTCATCTCCTTTCTTTTCGGGCTAATCTCTTTCCTCCTATTCTTTCTTCACCATCCAGTTCTTGGAGGAATAATGACTCAGCTCACATCCATTGTGGATGGCTGCGATGGCGAGATGGCCAGATTGAAGAAATTGCAATCTAAATTTGGTGCATCCTTGGATGCCATCTCAGATCGTTATGTTGATATCCTCATAGTATTGGGAATACTGGCAAATCTTCCAATCAACCAGCTAACTTTGCTTTCTTTCTTTTTTGCAGTCACAGGGGTTATCCTGTTTAGCTATGCCTGGCATCTCACTCAGGTAAGAATAAAATTTGGGGGAAGAGATATGAGATTGTTTCTCATCTTCCTCTTCGCTCTTCTCTCTCCCTTTGCACCTAATGCTCTTCTTCTCTCCCTCTTAATCGTGATAGGAGGTATAACCCATGTCTCTGTAATTCTTTCTCTTCTGAAACTTAAACTCAGGGGAGAATAACACTCTGAAAAATGCCTGGATACTCCACTATAATTTTTCTTATCTTATACTTTGAGATCCAGTATTTTCCTGCTCTTTCATGAACTTCATATCCCAGATCCTCCAAGAGCCGTGCATCTCTCCAATCCATAAGATATCCTTCATAGGATCTTGGAGGAATGAAAAAAGTTATAGGAATAAAAATAGAATCAAGAGGAAGATTAGTTGCTTTTGCAATAGTATTCAGTTTCTCAGCATCAATTTTTATTTTTCTTTCGTTTTCCTCTATCACAGGTTTTTCCAGCAGTTTTTTGAGAGATACTCTCTTTTTCACTATTCCTTTATTTATCCCCAGTATCTCTTCCCTGAGGATGTTCTCAATTACCATCCTCTCTCCTGCAATCTCTCACTGAGCTGGGAGATTTCCTGGCCATACATGCCCTTGAGCCCCTTGGAAACCTCTGCCACAACTTCTGGCTCGTCATAGTGCATCACAGCTTCAACTATAGCCTTTGCCATCTCCTCAGGATTTGGAGACTTGAATATGCCGCTTCCCACGAAAACGCCATCCGCTCCCAGGTTCATCATCAGTGCGGCATCCGCAGGTGTTGCCACACCGCCAGCTGCGAAGTTCACAACAGGTAGGCGCTGAAGCTTCTTTATCTCAAGCAGCTCTTTATAGAGACCTTCAATGATTTCGTTTAGGGTATAATGACCGAAAACAGGCTCATCCTTATTCACCTTAGCTTCAAATCCATTGAGCTCCCTAACCCGGAGAAGAAGCTTCGCATATGACTGAGCGTAATTCTCCGCAAGCTTGTGAATATTCTCATCATCCATGTATTTTAATTCTTCAATTGCTCTGTTCACAAGTCTCATGTGTCTAACTGCCTCTATCACATTTCCTGTTCCTGCCTCACCTTTGGTTCGAATCATCGCGGCACCTTCCCATATGCGGCGCACAGCCTCACCAAGATTTCTGCAGCCACATACGAAGGGCACGGTGAACTCCCTCTTGTCGATATGGAAGAAGGGATCTGCGGGAGTGAGAACCTCACTCTCATCTATCATATCCACCCCTAAAGCTTCTAGAGCACGGGCTTCTTCAATATGCCCTATTCTAACTTTTGCCATAACAGGTATGCTTACGGCATCCATAATTTCCTGAATCTTATTGGGATCGGCCATTCTAGCAACCCCTCCAGCAGCACGAATATCGGCAGGCACTCTCTCAAGGGCCATTACTGCAACCGCACCTGCATCCTCCGCCACTCTTGCCTGCTCAGCATTGGTAACATCCATAATCACGCCACCTTTTTGCATCTTGGCAAATCCTCTTTTGAGCAATTCGCTACCGTATCTCACATTCTCCAGATTTAATTTGAATGGCATCTTTCTCACCTCATGTCCCCTTAATGGATGCATCTTTATTTATCTTTCGTTAAATTCTTTATTATTTTTCCCAGTATTTGGAGTATCTGTAGAGTATGGATATTTTTTCACTTATAAAACCATGAGAATTACCTTCACCACCGGTGGTGAAAGATAATAAAAGAAAAAATATAAAGATCAAGAAACATGGAGGGAATAATACTGCACAGTGCCATCGTAGCGATAGATATACAGCTCTATCTCATGCTCTCCTGCCTCAAAGCTCACCACCGGCTTTGAAGATGGAACATAGATGCCACATACCACTCTATGCCGCATATACCACTGTAATTCTCCAATAATGGAAGGAGAACATAGCTCTTATTTTCCATCAATTCATACTGCAGCTCTGCCTCCGCTATGTTCACCTCATCCGCACTTGCAATTTCAATTCCTCTGCCTATCATACCATGATTTTCCTACTTATTTTAACTTAATTTCCCTATTGTTCCTGTTTTTCATATTCAGCATCAAGCCTGTCAAGGATATTATCAATTATCCTTTGGACCTCCTCTATGCTTCTGTGGGTATCAATTATGTGCCAGTTTTTTACCAATTTCAAAGCTTTTTTCCTCACTTTTCTTAGTTCTTCCACATTTTCAAACATTTCTCTTTCTCTCCTTCCATTTATTCTTCTCAGTGCCTCCTCAGGTTTAACATCAAGGAAAAACATATAGGGTGAGGTGGGAAGAAATAAGGTAAAAAACTTGTACAAAATTTTGGCAAGGGGGTAGGGTAGATATGCCACGCCCACAAGATAGCGAACCACTATTAAATTATCTGCCTTCCCATAGTACTTCTTTATAGAGTGGATTACATCAAGAGCATAATAAATGGCCGCCCTAATGTGATTTATTTTTCCTCTTCCTAAAAGAGCTTTCTTGGCTCTTCTTCCATACATGGTGTCCATTGCAGGATGAGAGCGAATTATCACACTCTCTCCTCTTTCCTCGTACCTTTTCTTTATCATCCATGCATGGGTATCTTTTCCCGCGCCATCCATCCCATCCACAACTATAAATCTCATTGTTTTCACCCTGCAAGAGCGTAGTACATAAGAGCAGAGAGAAGAGAGACGCTTAAATTGTCCAGGCCTTTCGGAGTTATTCCTTCAACAACCGTGGCACCAAGAGATACAAGGACCAATGTTACAATAGAATGAAAATCTTCCAGCACTTGATAGTAAAGCAGTGAAATAAATAGAATTATGAGCGTGGCAAAAAACATGGAAAGGGAACCCTCAATGCTTTTAGTATTACCTCCTATTATGTATTTTCTCTTTCCAATCTTTTTCCCTATAAGCGAGGCAAAACCATCTCCATAGGACATTGCACCTATTCCCACAGCTATTATTTCTGGTCTCTGGAAAAAGAGAAATGCGAGAAGAGTCCACGATATGGAGTAATATACCAGGCCCAAACCATGACCAGCCATGGATGCTGTGCTGGGAATTTTTAGCGGGGAATAAGGACTCAAGAGGAATGTTATGAGAATGAAAGGTGCTGCAGCAATGAAAGCCATAGCCCACCTTGTTTCAAATATGGGAAGAAGAAAAATAATGTTGCCTACCATTATGTGAAGAAATTTCCTGCTCAGAAGAGGATATTTTTTCAGTATTTTCTCTGATATGAGAAGGAGTATAGCAACATAAGCATACACCAGTATAACTCCAAGAACATCCGATTTCATCAAGAACCCTCCCGAGTATAAATACCTTCTATGCAATTTCTATATTGCGGCTTCATTCTTCCAATCTGGGAAAGTTGCATGCATTTCACCTCTGAATGAGCGCTCTGATGTCCAATACAATCCTCCCTATATCGCAGCTCTCTCTCAGCTCTCCTATTCTCTAATTTACTAATTTATATGGAAATATTTGGAAAGTATAATTATTTTTCTTTAAATATCTCCTAAACCAGGAAGACTCATAACTTACATGCCTTGTCTCCTCTTTCAAGTCATGGAAATAAGATTTTACCCCAAGATATGCATTTACTGGAAATCTACTACTTCCATGCTC
>JAGGTO010000007.1 GCA_021163705.1 Thermoplasmata archaeon
ATTCTCGTTTATGCATTATTCCAGACCCCTCTGATAAGTGAAAAACTTGTGGATATAATAACGAGATGGCACCGGAAGGGTGAGAAGCCCCTGGTTGTTGGAACGATTGGAAGCGATTTCGCCCTGGAGATGATGAAAAGATTTGAAAAGAACCGCGTGCCTGTGTTTCCCAGTATTGAGCGCAGTGTTAAAGCTCTCAAGATTCTTCGTGAAAGGGCAAAGATACTTGATTATCTGAAGGAGGTGGAAGAATGAACGAATACGAAGCAAAGAAATTTCTGAAAAAATATGGAATTAATATTCCTCCAGGTACTCTGATACGCACTCCTGAGGAAGTGGAGAGTATAGATCTCAATTATCCCCTCGTAGCCAAGGTTGTTCGTGATGATATAATTCACAAGAGCGATGTGGGTGGAGTAATTTTAAATATTCGCAACGGGGATGAGCTTCGTGATGCTATCAGAAAAATTAACCAGAAGTTCGATGCACCTGCACTTGTAGAGGAGATGCAGAAAGGTGGTGTGGAGATAATTGTGGGCGTGCTTAAAGATTCGACCTTTGGTCATGCCATTATGTTCGGACTTGGCGGAATATTCACCGAAGTTTTCAGGGATGTTACATTCCGCGTTATACCTATCACAGATAAGGATGCAGAGCTGATGCTCTCAGAAATCAGAGGCAGAAAGATTCTCGAAGGTTATCGTGGCATTAAGGTGAATCGTGAGGCTATAATTGATCTTCTTCTCTCAGTTTCAAAGCTCGTGGAGGAGAATCCGCAGATAAAGGGAATGGACCTGAACCCTGTGCTTGCCAGAGAGAAGGATTGCGTTGTGCTGGATGCAAAGATAATAGAGAAGTAGAAAGAGAGAAGTAAGGGCAGACATTACCATAATATCATGGAAGAGATAACTCTCGGAGATATCACACTCACCAGATATTTCATGCTTTATCTGGAAGACTACAATACTGCGGTCATGGCAGATTTTCATCTGGGATACGAGGATGTTATGGCCCAGAAGGGACTGTTTCTCCCGAGACTCCAGTTTCCTCACATAATGGATCTTCTTGAAAAAATATTTGAAAAGTATTCACCACGAAGATTCATAATAGACGGTGATTTGAAGCATGAATTCTCGCGTAATATGCCGCAAGAATGGAGGGAGATCGAAGAGGTCATAGATTTCATATCAGAGAGATGTGAGCTTATAGTCATCCGCGGTAACCATGACAATTTTCTGAGAAGCATACTCAAGAGAAAGGGGTTAAAACTTCACGAGAAATACTCCCTGGGAAATTACATATTTGTCCATGGTCATAGGATGGCAGAAATTGATGGCAATAAAACATTGATCATTGGACATGAGCATCCCTCACTCACTCTGAGAGACGAAATTTCAGCTACCTACAAGCTTCCCGTATTTTTATATTCTCCGCAGCTCATTGTTTTACCTGCAGTGAGCATATATGCATCTGGAACAGACATAACAAAGAATGAATTTATCTCTCCCATACTCCAGGAGTATCCGCAGAACTTTGAACTATACGGAATTTCTGAGGAGCAGGGAATCCTGTACCTCAGGAATCTTAGGAGCCTCATGGGAAGATTTTTGGTCGATGAAAAATTTAATTAGGAAAATGAGTATCGTTAATTATGAAGTACTCCCTCGCATCCAAATGCATATACTATCGCAATGGCATGTGCTATTTCCTTGTTTCAGATCCTCAACCATGTTCATTATGCTTTAATTTTGCCTCGGCAGATCCTCAACTCAAGAGGGAGTTGAAGATAAACAAACCTGTGGTGACATTCTACGATATAATCATGAAGGATTCTAGATACAGGGCTCTTTTCCCAAGAAGCGGTACAAGTGTGCAGATGAGTCTTGGCTCATTATATCCTGGGACCAATGAACTGCCAGATGATGAGGAATAGGATAAGGAGACTCACAATAGAGCTTATCTCCAAACTGAATTTCTCAGGTTGCTTAATTTTTATTTTTTGACCTATATATTCTAGTAAGTCTTTGAAGAGATAGCCTCCATCCAGAGGTACCGCGGGTAATAAATTCGTCATTCCAAGCATAAGATTAATCCAGAACAGCCAGTAAATGGTGTTTATTACTATCCAAAAACCAGGAAAGGGAATATTGTAAATTGTCTGAATTGAATGGGGTACCGGCATAAGCCCACTGAATGGGAGAGCTATAAGAAGCATTGTGGCCTGGAAATAATCATGGGGAGTTTTTGCGTTTCTGAAGGGATTCGTGATTAGATCCTTGTAGTAATTGGCATCACCCACAGTTATACCAAGATAGGAAGCTGATATCCCTAAAAATCCCTTACCCCTGTAATAGGGCTTATTGAGCTGAGGTGCATACTTTTCATAGTAGCTGTACTTATCTCCAAGAATTACCGTGGTGTTGTACCATCTGTGTGGGGGATAAAATACACTTATCTCCACCCTTTGATTGCTGTGGGTAAGATTCAGAGCCCTGAGAAAATCGTTCCTGTTCCTTATTACAGTGCCATTTATTGAATATATAATACCACCCTTCTTTATTCCAGCCTGATAGGCAGGATACCCCTTCACCACTGAAACTATCACCATGCCCGAATAGATGCTCACATTTTTCACACCCTGATAATATATTTTCGCATCTATTTTCTCTCCGGGCATCTGTGTTGAGGAATTGAGCAGAACTTCATAATCCTCATAATTTTTTATCTCCATTCCATTGATCTCCATAAGTATGGCACCTGGAGGTAGGGCACCATAATTAGGATTTTCAGAGAAGTTGGAGGCAACATACAGACCGGGATATTTTACAGTTACTCCGCTCATAAGAGACATTAAAAGAAGGAGCATCACAATAGCTAAAAGAATATTTGTGATTGGCCCCGCGGCAAATACTCTCATCCTGTATCTTCTTTTTGTTTTTTTAAGCTCATCCTCATCTGGCTCCACAAAAGCGCCTATTGGCACTATAAAGAGGAGGATTCCCAGAGATAATATTTTCAATTTGTGAAAAGCTATCTGAAAACCGTGGGAAAATTCGTGAAATACTATGGCAACAACCAGGGCAAATATACCATATCCCACAGGAATTATGGGATTTATGCCAGGTATTCCAATGGCTTCCTGAGGCGATGGGGCCTGTGATGGGGGAATGCCCATAACTATGTAGGCCTGCCAGAGAAGGAGAAGAAACACAAAAATCATTATGAGGAACGATAGCAGGATGGAAAAATCCCCATAGTATCTCCAGAATTTGGATTTTCCAATATTTTCAATAAAGCTCTTTCCTTTCTTGGTTTTAACCATGAGAGCAGGTCCCATAAGAGATAAGGGACCCTTTATTTTCTTATATTTATGAAGCAGGTAGACGAATATAACCCAGAGGGAGATAAGGGCTATTGCTACAAGCAGACCATTCATCACACCCGCATGGATTGCATCTATTTAAAAATGTAAGGACAATCTACTTATAATGGGAAATTATAATGAAATTATGATTGAAGATATTGAAGAGCTTATAAAGAAGGCTGAAAAGATCATGCCAAATGAGGATCTTTTCATTGAGGTAATAAGGGATCTAATAAAGGAGGAGATAAAGGAGTATATTAAGGAAAAGATGAATGAGAATCCCAATATTCGAAAGGAGCTGAGAGAAGGCATCCTTAAATATGTGAATGCAAAGGTAGCAGAGGCTGAAGCTGCCACTCTCATTCTAAAGGTACTGGGTGAGCTAGGAGTTGTTAGTCTTCCTCCCGAAATTAAAAAAGATCTGCTGTCAAACTTCTATCGAACTTTCCAGAAAGAAATCGATGAGGTTCTTGAAAAGACTCTTTAATCAAGTATGTGAACCTTTCCATCCACTATCTCAATATTTATTATGGGCTTTATTTTGTGACCTATCTTTTCCTCAATTTCCTTCAAATTTTTATTTTTATTTACCACCACCACAATATCTGAAATCTCTGCGCCTATTTTTTTAATTCCTTCCACAACGGCAATCATGGTACCTCCTGTACTCAGAACATCATCTACCAGGAGAAGGGAATCATCTGGGGTTATGGAATTAATGTAAAGTTTTCCAGAAGAATAGCCAGTTCGCTGAGACACTTCAACCTCACCAGGAAGACCGTATTTTCTCTTCCTTACCACGGTCATTGGTTTGGTGAGCTCCATACTCAATGCTACTCCTATTGGCAAACCCATGGCTTCAACAGTGAGAATCTTATCGAAGGAATCTATATCCACCCTTTTTATTATTTCATTGACAGCATCTTTGAGCACCGCTGGATCAATTTGAGGTATGCCATCTGTGAGGGGATGGATAAAATAGGGATAATTTCCCTTCATCACCACAGGTGCATTTTTAAGGGATTCTCGAAGTAACTTCATCTGATCAGCTCCCATTTTCCATCAATATTTTTCACAGTGCCCCTTCGCTCCAGATCCTTCAAAATTTCCCTTATCAGCTTAAGCTTCACATCAATCTCAAACTGTTCCTTTAGAGAGCTTTTAATTTCCATAAGACCCCTTCTCTTGTAAAGTGTTTTGGGTATCAAATTGCGAAGATCTTCATAAACATTCCAGGGGAATATGAACCATGTCCATCTGTCCTCTGGCACCTCCTGAGAATAATAATCCGGCACATATTTCGAGTGGGTGATATGAAGAAGTGTTGCACTTCTCACTTCTGCAGGTTTATGCGCCTTAATATGCTCCACTGCAAGTCTCAAACTCTGGCCTGTGTCAGTTATATCATCAACCACAAGCACCTTCTTTCCTTCTATGCTTACCTGCAATCCCTGGGCCAGTTTTGCCTGCCCATCTGGTGTAGCTGTAACTCCCCAGTGCTCCGTTTTTACCGCATACAGATCCTTTATGTTTAAATAATCTGAGATGAGTCTCGCAGGAACAAGGCCTCCTCGAGCAAGCCCAACAACTATCTCCGGCTGATAACCACTGGAAGCCATTCTTCTAACAACATCCTTTGACCAGTTCTCTATATCTCTCCAGCTGACAAGCTGACATCTGAACTTTTCAATCATGATAGCCACCAATATTTGTAATTCCCACTATAGTTATAAAAATTACGGAAATAAGAAAAAAGAGAGTTTAATCCAAGACTTCTACCTTTTCTTCCAGGCTCACATTTCTCTTCTTTAGCTCATCCATTATTTTCTTGAAAAGCTCATGCTTCTTTCCCAGATACTCCGGAGGATTTACACCTGGATTTATGTACTCTCCATTTGCCACAAGTCTGGCTACTATGGCACAGGGGAACCCCGTTGTTCTCGCCATCGAAGTCTCTTTATTCTTCTCATCATAGTAGTCCAGGAGATCATAGGTATATCTCATTTTCTTTCCATCTTTCTCTCCCTCAACTATTATTCTCATCACAGTGAACTCCCCTTCATCTTCTTCTCTTCTCAGCATTGAGAGGAGAAGCTTTGCAGTTAAATCTATGGGTCTGATTTTCACACCCTTCACATCCATCGGCTCTTTGTTGAAGAAGCCTGTCTCCCTTAGCATTCTCATTTTCTCCGCATGGCCAGGGTATCTCAGAGTTTTTTCCTTCATGTTGTATGCCTTTATTGTATAGAGCAAACTGCGCAGGCCATCGGTATTAAAGGCTTCAAGAGTCCCAACTTTTGGTAGATTCACAAGTTCCACATCGGAGAGAGGAGGCTTAACTACAATCTTTCCACATTCCACAAGTCTTGCAGGTCGCAGATACTCATCTATAAGATCGTAGGGAGAAAACACAAATTTATACTCATATGGCCAAACTCTTTTAATAGGTAGTCCTCCCACAAATATGGTCACACTCTCTGTTTTATCCAGCATGCTATCCACATATCCCACTATAAGGTTGCTTATACCTGGAGCCACTCCTATATCAACAACAGCTGTCACATTGTTTTCTTTGGCGAGAGAATCCAGTTCCAAAGTGTTCTCCGGGGAAAAGGATATATCCACTATATTTTTCCCTGCCTCAATCACCGCCTTTAACATCATATATCCCAGGAAACCCGGTAGTGCACCTACCACCAGGTCAAAATCCTTCACCACATTCTTTATCTCTTCAGGCTTGGAAAGATCTCTGGTAAGCCCATTGACATTCGCCTCCTTAGATAGTTGTTCAACCCTAGCAGCGTCTGCATCCACCACAGTCACATCAAAATCTCTTGCAAGATCCTTTGCTATTAAGCTCCCTACCATGCCAGCACCTAAAACCACGATTTTCATAGAGGAAGATATGCAAGCCTGGGGATATAAAATTTTGCA
>JAGGTO010000102.1 GCA_021163705.1 Thermoplasmata archaeon
GCAGCTCTTCAAGATGGATATCAGCTCTATCATCACACCATGGTTCTGGAAGAGCATGGAAAATGGGCAATAGTGCAGCAAGGATTGAATGAGGAGCGAAGATATGCCAGGAGATACCACTGGCTTTATGGAATAAAGAGCATGGTGAATGAGCCCCATTCTGGAATAATATCAGATTCCATAGAGAAGGTGGTTCTAGATATGACATCCAAAAAAAGTGAGGAGGCAAGGAAAATTTCTGTGGATCTTGTGAATGATGGGATAGAGCATCTAAAGGGCATGGTTATTGAAGTTAAAAATGCCAGACAGAGAACGCTGGATGATTTTTCGCCATACAGAAGATTAAGAATGCCATGGAGCATAAACTGGAAAGCACTTTTCGATGCGTATGAGATTCATCCTACAAACTATGAGGAGCTCATTGGAATAAAGGGAATAGGGCCATCCACGGTCAGAGCTCTAGCTTACATAGCGGAGGTAATATATGGGAGCCCACCATCTTGGAAAGATCCTGTTAAGTACTCCTTTGCCTTGGGAGGCAAGGATGGTGTGCCAAAACCTGTGGATAGAAAAGCTTACGATAAGAGCATTGAGATTTTACAGCTCACAATAGAGGAGGCAAAGTTAGATAAAAGAGAAAAATTAAAGATGCTTCAAAGGCTGAGAAAATTTGTACCACCTTAGGTGAATTTTTCAAAATGAACCACATCCTTCAACTCTCTCAGCTCCCTTTTCTGTGGTTTTTCTGCTCCTTTTCCAACTGTTATTATGGCCAGAGGTCTCACATCTTTAGGAAGATTCAATATGTTTTTTACAAGTCCTTCATTGAATGCACCAATCCAGCAAGTTGCATAGCCAAGGGCATAGAGTGCAAGCAGAATATTTTGAGTGGCCGCTGCTGTATCTTGGATTGCGTACAGATTCATCCCCCTCTGGCCATAGTATGCAGAACGCATTATATCGGCGCAAACCACAATTAAAACGGGGGCATCTCTAACCTGGGATTGGGAGAAGCATGCCCTGTATAATTTTTCTTTAATTTCTCTGTCTCGAACTATGATGAACTCCCATGGTTGCAGGTTTCCCGCAGATGGGGCGTGTATTCCGCATTCAATAGCCTTCATCAGAATTTCAAGAGGGACATCCTCATCATTATATGCTCTTATGCTTCTTCTTCCGTAGATGGCCTCAAAAACATCCATGAGGAGCAATAAGAGTGGAGATTGATAAATTTAATGGAAAATGTTTATAAAGCATGGCTTGTATGGAATACAATGAGCGAGGAAGTGATTAAGAAAGCTAGAGAGCTTGGTAAAGCTCTGAAGGAAACCGAGGAATATAAAGAGTTTGTAGAGGCGCAGAAGGCATTGGATGAGAATGAGGAAATACAGAAACTTTTGAAAGATTATGATGAGAAAGCAAAGGATATACAGTTGAAACAGATGACTGGAGAGAATATAGATGAAGATATGATATCACTCCAGAAAATTGAGAAAGAAATTGTAGAGAGTGAAACCATGCAGAGATACACCACCGCGGAGAGGAAATTTAAGGAACTGGTTGATTCTGCAAATAAGGCAATAGTTGAAGCCATGGAAGGAGAGGAAGAGGAAAAAGAATAAATAGGAAGGGTAACATAACATTAATTCTATGAATGAAAAGGTTGTAGAAATAGCCGAAGGCATAAAAAATATGAGGATAAGGGGTGCTGGAAAAATAGCCAGGGCTGCAGCTGAGGCCTTAAAACACTTCGCTTTAGATTTTTCAGGCACAGAGGATAAGTTCTTAGAGGAGATTGAGGAGGTCAAGGAGTATTTGATATCCACAAGACCTACGGCGGTATCGCTCAAAAATGCGGTGTATTTTGTTATAAATAGAATTAAGGGAGAGAGCCTTGAGGAATTGAGAGAATCGGTGATAAAAAATGCTGATAATTTCATAAAAAGGTCAGAGGAGGCTCTTGAGCTTATTGGAAAATATGGAGCTGGAAGGATACCTGATGGAGCTACCATACTCACCCATTGCAACTCATCGGCAGCTTTGCAATGCATAATTCAGGCCCATAGGGAAGGGAAAGAGATAAGGGTTTTCAACACCGAAACCAGGCCATGGTTTCAGGGACATATAACGGCGAGGACCCTTGCAAAGGAGGGTATTGATGTTACAATGATTGTAGATTCTGCTGTTCGCTATTTTATGAGGGAGATAGATATTGTGGTTGTAGGTGCAGATACCATAGCCTCAAATGGTGCGGTGATAAACAAAATTGGCACCTCGCAGATAGCTTTGGCGGCCAATGAGGCAAGGGTGCCTTTTATAGTATGTGCCGAAACCTACAAATTCTCTCCAGAAACCGTTATAGGAAAGCTTGTGAAAATTGAAGAGAGGGATCCACGAGAAATTGCGAATCCGGAGGATTTTCCGGGAGTGAAATTTAGAAATCCCGTATTTGATGCCACCCCACCGGAGTATATTGATGCAATAGTAACCGAAATTGGTGTGATTTCCCCTTATCTTGCATATGAGATAATAAGGGAGGTGATGAATCTTGGAGTTAAAAGTGAGGAGAATCGATATTGAAGCTGGAGGTTATGAAATAATATTGAATGAAGAGGATGCAAAAGAGCTTGGAGTTTATCCTCAGGATAGGATGAAGGTGAGGAAAGATGGTATGATCCTCACAGCAATAGTCAATCTTTCCCAGAGTGTGATAAAAGAAGGAGAGGTGGGAATGTTCATCGAGATAAGTGAAAAGCTAAATGTGAAAAATGGAGATAAGGTAAAGGTAATTCCAACATCTCGTCCTCTAAGTGTAGATTACATAAAGAAGAAGATAAATGGTGAGAAGCTCACAAGGGATGAGATTTATGAGATAATAAAAGATATTGTGGAGGACAATCTCTCTACCATAGAATTGACTTCATATGTTACCGCCATACAAATTCGCGGTATGGATATGGACGAGACAGAATGGACCACCCGTGCCATGGTGGATACAGGTGAGACCATAGATTTTGAATACACCACCTTCGATGTTCATAGCATAGGTGGTGTACCTGGCAATAAATATGCTCCCGTAGCAGTGCCCATTGCAGCCGCTGCTGGACTCAAAATTCCCAAGACATCATCAAGGGCGATAAGCAGTGCTGCAGGCACAGCGGATTTAATGGAGGTTCTCACCAATGTATCTCTAACGATTGAGGATATTCGGAAGATAGTTGACGAGGTTGGCGCCATTCTTGCCTGGGGCGGATCTGTGAATTTAGCTCCTGCGGATGATAAGATTGTGCGGATAGAGTATCCCTTGGGGATAGACCCACATTCACAGGTTCTTGCCTCCGTTATGGCGAAGAAGAAGGCTGTGGGTACGGATTTCATGGTACTCGATATTCCCATGGGGCCAGAAACGAAGGTTCCCGATGAGAAGCTTGCGAGAAAATATGCAATGGATTTCATAACTTTAGGGGAGAGACTGGGTATAACAGTGGAAGCTGCAGTAACCTATGGAGGGCAGCCTTTGGGAAGGGCTATAGGACCTGCTCTTGAGGCAAAGGAAGCACTTATGTGTCTAGAAGGCAAGCCTGTAAGCAACTCGCTCATAGAGAAAGCCACAGATATTGCAGGAATGCTTCTTGAGCTTGGAAATGTTGCTGAGAGAAATAAGGGAAAGGAGCATGCAAAGGAAATATTGAAGAGCGGGAAGGCAAGAGATAAATTTTTAGAAATAATAAATGCCCAGGGCTCCAAGGGAATTGAAAAGAGTGAGGATGTTCCTGTGGGAAAATACACGCATGATATTCTCTCTCCCGAATCCGGTTATATATCCATAGTTTCCAATAAAGCCCTGGTGAAAATTGCAAGAGCTGCAGGAGCACCCAAGGATAAAGGTGCTGGCATACTGCTTTTCAAGAAAAAGAGTGAGAAGGTGGAAAAGGGAGAGCCAATTTATAAAATATATGCGGATAGCAAAGCAAAGCTGGAAGAGGCTGTGAAGATAGCCAAGATGCTGAAACCTCTCAAAATTGAGGGTATGCTCCTGGAGAGAATACCTGCCTATAAGAAATGAATAAGAAATGAAAAAGGTAGAGCTCAAGAAACTTGGAGATATAAGCTCGAAGGATATTGGAAAGCTTATAATCACAGAAGGAACTGTGGAGGTAGTCTATCCCATAAAGGAGGATTTTCTAAAGTACTATATAATAGTGGATTCTTCCAGTCCTTTGCAAAGGAGCATATATCTTCAGATGAACACCGAGCACAGGAGATATGCTCTGAGAGATGCCCGGAGTTATATCACGCTGCTTCATGCTCCCCTATATTTTTATGAGGGGCAGAGAATAAGAATAATGGCAAAGGTTGTAAAATATCGAGGCTCTGTGGCTCTCAAATTTAAAAAGTTGTTCTGATTATTTTAGAAGCTCTTTCCTGCATATATAGATTTCAAGAAATGCAATGGCGATTATACCTGCAAGTATTGTCATTATTACAAAGTAAATTGTGGGATTGGATTCAGAGCCACCATAATGCTCCACATAGCTCCATGAGGAAAGAATTGATGAATCTTTGAGAAGAAGGGAAGTATAATTTTCTGCGGAGAATATTTCAATGTATACCACTTTGACTCCCGTTTCCTGGGATAACTGTTTTGCTATTTCTCCCGCTCTAGAGTTTTCCAGTCCTCGGGCATTCACAATTACATCTATCTCTCCCCTCTTTATTTCCTCCTTTATCCTTTCTATCTCCTTGCCCCCCAAAAACCTATTTGGCCCTTTAACAATAGAGCCTTTAATTCTCATTCCCAATGCTTTTACCACATAATAGGTACCTGGCACGGCTAGAAGCGCAGTCTTATTTTTGAGATTAAACTCTTGAGATAAAATTTCCATGCTCTTTAAAGCTCTATCTATATTCTCCTTAAATTTTTCAAAATTCTTTTGATAGTATTCTCTGTGATCGGGATCCATGGCCTCAAGCTTTTTTTCTATAGCTTTGGCTATTCCAAGAGCGTTTTGGGGATAGAGCCAGTAGCCGTGTATGTTTCTCTCCATATCTCCAAGTGGAAAAAGAGTGGCATTATAACTGTTGAAATCCAGAATCTCCTTGCCTTCAACCTTCTCAAGAATATTGGAATCGAGAGAGAAAAATTCACTGGAGGCAAGAACTATGAAATCCGCCTCTTCAATCTTTTTAACATCTTCATACTTGAGAGAGTAGGAATGAATATCCATCCCCTGAGGCACTATATAGTCCGTTTTAACTTTCTCTCCTCCTATATCCTCAACAAAGGTGGAAAAAATCTCTAAGGTAGCCACAACATAAATTTTCCCCTCCTCCGTGCTTTCTCCAAAGCTTATGGGAGAGAGCAGCGAAAATGCGAGAATGAAAAAGATGGTATATCCTATGAACCTCATGTGTTAGGTTATACCTAACAAAGATATAAAGATTGCCTTAAGAGAAGATAGAAAAGAAGGCCTGCCAGAGCTCCTGCGTTTAGAAATGGTAATCCGGGCTGGGGTTTTCCTTTGTTCACCATCTCTATAAGGAGAAGCATGGTGAGCAAGCTTCCTGCAAGCACGAAAACTCCAGCTATAAGATTTAGATTATGGGCTGAAGATATCACAAGAACTCCAGGAATGAGAACATCTCCGAATCCCATGTAATACGCTTCTTTTTCCTTGCCCCCGGTCTTCGTTGACTTTATTCCCTTTGCCCTCTTAAATGAATAATCTCTCTTGGCAGGTAAAACAAACATTGCCGGGAGCTTTTCCTCTATAACACTGTCTGCAAGGGTTATCATGTGTTTGGTGAAATGTACTGCAATGGCATCATATATTGCAAAGGCACTTAAAAGAACAACTGCAGGAATTAAGCTCAGGGATAATCCAAATATCAGGGCTATTCCCACAGTCACCAGGATTCCCACCAGATCCATCACATACCATTCTGGATTTTTGAGCATCCATATGGTTAGAGCTATGGCCAATCCTAGAGAGATAAAATCTGAGAATGGAATACCAAAATAAAAGAAAAAGGGGAATAAAGCATACCACATTGCCCAGGCAATGGCAAAATAAAATATTGCTTTGAGAAGCCCTTTTTTCCCCAGTTTTGCAATTATCAAAATTATGGCGGTCACAATTATTATGTAGATTAAATAATAGATTGGGGTCCAGGGATTGTTGCCTGCCTCTCCAAGTCCTCCACTGTAAATTTGATAAACTGGAAGAAGAGCCAGAGCTAAAAGATTCGAAATAAGAAATAAAAGCATCATGTTTAACTGTGCCTTAGCCTCCTCTCTCATTCTTTTTCCTCCTGTTATACTCACAATCAATATTGGGACATATCTTCCAGTCCTTCCTGCCCCTTCTTCTTATTATTATAAGCGGAGCACCGCAATATGGGCATATCTCTCCTGTGGGTATGATCTTTCCCTTCTGAGGCAAGGGATATGTCACATCACACTGGGGATAATTTGAGCAGCCAATGAACCTCTTTCCATTCTTGGATTGTCTTATAACCAGATCTCCTCCACATTTTGGACATTTTCCAATAACATCCTTTTTCTTATTATACTCACATTTTGGATCCATGCACCTAATTTCCGGGCTTTGTCCTTTCCTTATTATTTTTATCAGAGGTAATCCGCATACAGGACATTTTTTATCGAGTATTTCAATATGGCCTGTCTTTGGAAGATTGAAGAATTTTCTTTCATCATCTTTCTCGCATATTACCAGCCTTTTTCTTTCCAGGTATATTAGGTCCCCACCTCCGGGACATTCTCCAATCCTGTAGCGCATGGATTCTCTCATCCTCTCCCCCACACTTGTGGCATTCAAATTTTTAAGGACGCCCAGCAACATATTCTTTGACTCTCCAATAACATCCTCCTTTTTTAAGAGCCCATTTTCGATTTTATCCATATCCTTTTCAAGCTTCGCAGTCATTTCGGGTTTTATTACCTCAACATCGTTTTTTTGCAGAGTTTCAATAAGTGCCATACCCATTCGTGTGGGCCTTATGGGGTTTCCCCTGATATACCCTCTCTCAAACAGTTTCTGTATTATCTCCGCCCTCGTGCTCTTTGTGCCAAGATTCAACCTCTCCATTTCCTTTATAAGTGAGGATTGGGTATATCTTGCTGGTGGCTTTGTCTTCTTTTCCTCCATTATTATCTCTCTCACCTTTATCTTGTCTCCCTTGGATAAGCGGGGAAGCTTAGTCTCCTTGAAACTTGCATACTTGTAATATTTGAACCATCCCAAGCTCTCCAGCTCTTTTCCACTGGCTATGAATATCTCTCCCTCAACATCTATCCTGGCAGTTTTTTCATGATAAACTGCATCGGGAGCCAGAGTTGCAAGGAATCTTCTCACAATTAATTCGTATATTACTCCCTTCTCACCTTCCAAATTTCCTCCCCTGACAGGCACAATTGGTGGATGGTCCCTGCTCTCCTTCTTTCCCCTCGCTGGATATCTCCTTCTCTCCTTCTCAAGCTCCTTAACCTCATTACCAAATTTTGAATTTTCAAGAGATTTCAGAATTGCATTTACATTCAGACTTCGGGGATACACCGTATTATCTGTGCGGGGGTAGGAGATGTAACCTGCCATGTACAAATCTTCTGCAATCCTCATCGCCCTGGCCGCACTGAAACCTAGTTTTGTGGCCTCACTTAAAAATTCCGTGGTGTTGAATGGAATTGGAGGTGGAATTTTCTTCTCCTTATCCTCAAATTCTAAAACTGTGCCATAATTCACATCTTTTATCTTTTTCAATATCTTCTCCCCATTCTCTCTCTCCCAGAAGGGATTTCCCTCATGCTCTCCCCAGAAGATCATTCTCTTTTGAAATTTGCCCAAAATGTTCCAGTATGGTTTTGGTACAAAATCTTCTATTTCTTTCTCTCTCTCCACTATGAGCGCAAGAGTTGGACTTTGTACGCGACCAACGGAGAGGAACTCTTTTCCGCGGCGACCAGATGCAAGAGTGATGAACCTTGTTAAAGAGGCTCCCCACGCCAGATCTATATGCTGCCTTGCCTCTGCTGCACTTGCAAGCGCATAATTTATATCCACAAGATTCTCAAATGCCCTGAGAATTTCTTCTCTGGTCAATGCACTGAACTTTGCTCTTTTCACTCTCCCCTTGAAGTTTAGAACGGATAAAGCCTCTACACCTATAAGCTCCCCCTCTCTATCATAATCGGTAGCTATAATTACCATATCAACATTCTTTACAAGCTCCCTCAGAATTTTCACTATGCCTTTCTCTTTAATAATTTTCTTTGGCTCAGCAGTTACAAGAGCCTGAAGATTTTCCAAGCTCCATCTTTTAAACTCGTTGCTGTAATCCAGCTCTAAAATATGCCCTCGTAGAGGCACTACAAAATATTTATTATTACCTTTCTTAAACTCGTAGAATACCTCTCTTCCTCTTCGAACTACCTTTACCTTTTCTTCGGACAATATCTTTGCAATTCTCTGGGCTGCATTTCTTTTCTCTGCAATTATAAGGATGTTCACAGTGGTTGAAAGGATAGGTAGTAAAAAAACCTTGCGAAAGGGTAAAAGGAAAATTTATTAAATCATCCTCAATCTTCCATTATGAATCATGAGAAATTTGGAGGCGAGCTTTACATATTTCCCACAGGGGATAATCTCAGAACCTCCGGTTTTCTGATGGGGGCAGAGGGTGATGAGGTAATAGTGTTCCTCCATGGGATGGGTGGAAATTTCTACAAATGGGGAATACTTCAGGGAGCAAGAGAAATTTTAGATAGGGGCATATCCCTTTTCACCTTCAATAATAGGGGTGCAGAAATTGTAAAAGATTTCAAAGATTTGGAAGGAGAGCACCATACCCTAGGAACAGCATTTGAGAATTTTGAAGAGTGCACCGAGGATATTTCAGCTGCACTTGATCTCCTGGAGGATACTGGATACTCTAGATTTCACCTTCTTGGGCACAGCACGGGCTGCCAGAAAATATTGTATTATGCGTATAAGAGTAAAGATCCAAGAATTTCCTCACTTATTCATCTTGCACCTGCGGATGATTATGAAATATGGAAAAATGAGCTTGGTGAGGATTTTTCGAGGATCGTGGATATTGCCAATGATATGATATCCCGAGGAGAGGGCAATAAAATCATATGGGAACTGTATGAGAAAACAGGCACATTATGGACCGCATCCCGATTTTTAAGCTTTGCCTCCAGAGAAAACTGGGAGGCGAGGATGTTCAACTACGAGAACCTGGAGATATTCTCTCAGGTAAAACTTCCCACACTGATATTTCTGGGCAGCGAGGATCCATATTTTCTCAAACCCATTGATTTCTATGCTGAAAAATTGAGAAATGCATATAAAGGAGAGAAATTGAAGTTAAAAATTGTAAATGGTGGAGATCACAGTTTTCACGGAAAGGAAAAGGAGGTGTTTGGAGAGATTGTAGAGTTCATAAAACTTCTGTAATAAAATTTATATATATTACTATCCATTTTCATTTTAATGAAGAAGCATAAGATCTTAAGTTTGATAGTTATAGCTATTTTGGTTAGCATGCTCTTCATACCATCTATTTATACTGAGAAAAAGGTGCGTTATGATGAGTCCTGTGATGAATATGGGTGGTTCACACATTACACGCGGATAGAAGATTACAACTGGGGGCGACTCTGTGGAGTTAGTGAAAGGGGGGATATATATCTTCTCTTTGTGAAACACTCAGAGAAGTATGAGAAGGTAATTGAATCCCCATCACCCATTGGATTTGCAAGAGAAGTTTATATATCCGATTCTGTGGTATATGTGGGAACTTGGAATGGGAAAATGTATTATGCGGATCCGATGAATGGAAAGATTATATGGACAATAGAGCTTAAAAGATTACATACATATTTTAATACCACTAACAATACTGACATATTTAATGGATATGATATCCTGTGGGGAAATCGCAGTGGCTATTTTTACCTCCTTTTTAATCATACTATATACCATCTATATCGGGATGTAAAGATACTGGATAAGTACAGCTATAATTTCACGGGTTATTTTATTTCCTCTTATTATTGGAACGGAGGTCTAATTCTCAAGTTTGGTGAGTATTTGTGGGAGAAGGGAAAGAGATATCTATATCACATCTACTATGTAAAGGATGGAAAAATAATGTGGAATCTTACTCTTCCTGCATCAATAGATCTGGATTTACGATATTATGAGAGGGATATTTACATATACGAAGATTATGTTTATTATTACAGAGATTCTCTCATCACTGTATACAAGGATGGAAGAAGAATCAAGGAATTATACACAGAGGGAGATGTTGCGGGTCTAAAGAGATTTGGAGATAAGCTCTATGTGTACACCTATCTTGGCATGCAAAACCTTCTCTTTCTTTACAATAAAGACTACAAACTATTAAAAAGGGTTGAGCTGTTCGATATGAAAAGCCTGGGAGTCAATAAGTACGATGTACGGAATCAAAGGGTTAGCATGTACGAGAATAATAGCGGCTACACCGTTTTCCTTTATACCACTCCCTGGGATTGGGATAGCACACCCTATATCCCTCTTCGTATGATATATCTGGATAAAAATTTGAATGTGACATGGAGCAATTGGGCAAAGGTGAAATGGGCATTTGATGTTTATCCAACATTCAATAAAAATGAATTTATTTTACTTTCTGAAGATGCAGATCTCTATCTTGTGAATGTGAAAGAGAGGGTTATTGTGGATCCCTACGGGTGGATGGACATCAAGCTTCCTATATTTGGTCTATCTCTTTTCATGCTATGGATACTCTATGTACTGTGGTATATTGTGAATACCAAGAAACTCAAACCTCCGGAAATCTGGTGAGTGAGATTACTGGAGCTTCCCCTTCTCAATATGGAAATCTATGAAGTCACAGTGATGAATTATCACAGCCTCAGGAATTCGGGTTACAAATTCGCCCTCTTTTGAGTGTGCAGCTATAATATGCGAAATCTGATAGGGCAAATCGAATTTCTCTGCGAGCATTGCTCCTGCTACAGGGTGTCTTATTCTTTTACCATATTCACTTTTCACTACTTTTCCATCTTTATATTCAAATTCTAGAAGCTTGGCAACATCGTGCAAAAGGCCACCTGCTATTATGAAATCCATATTAACATCTCCGCGTTCCCTTGCAACTGCCATAGCCATCCTTGTCACCATGCGAGTATGTTCCACGAGATTTCTTTCGGTGGGAATCAAAAGGGTGAATGGAATCTTCTCCAGGGGGAAATCCTTCCATCCCCCCTTCTCGATGGCATATTCCCATACCTTTATGACCTTCTCTCGCAGCTTCTCATCTTGGATTTCATTCACTTCCGGAAAAATTTCTTCAATCTTCATAGAGAGAAATAAAATGAAAGAAATATAAAGAGTTTACTTTTTGAGTTTCTCAATGGCCTTCATGAGAGGTATGAGATGCATCAGTGCAGGTCCTCCAGCCATTAAAACTGCCACAAATCCAGCCTCTATCAATTCCTCAGGAGTTGCACCGGCATCCAGTGCATTTTTTGTGTGCAGTGCGATGCACCATTCACAACCTGTGGCAATTCCAAGTGCGAGGGCAATGAGCTCCTTTGTTTTCACATCTAGTGCTTTCTCCTGGATCGTGCGGCGAAGAAAGGACATAAACGCACCTGTCTCCTGGGGATGATCTTTACTTAGCTTTTCCAAATATTTTTCAATCTCCTTTATGGTCTCTTCCGGATCCATGTTATCACCATTTGACGATATACAAATATAATATTTAAGTATATCGTTTTAAAATTAACGATTATCGTAATTTATTTCTCGAAATATAGAGAGAATCTTTTATGAAGAATCTGAGAGGCTCTTCCAGGTCATGTTTAACTCCTATCCTGTGGGATTTTCCAATTTCGAAATTTTTCCAGGGTGAGGAAGAGATCAAAAGCTCACTGCCAAGCAGCTTCTCATTCATATCTCTGGTTATGTAAAAACTCTGGCTGAGTTTTCCGGGTCCACTGCATAAATCTTTCAAATTCTTTCTTCTTCTATTTTTACGCATAAGGTGGATGCCTGCAATTGGCTCCACAGCTCTTATCAAGACTGCCTGAGCATCCTGCTTATCTGTTGTTATATTCAGCATCCAGTTGGCATGCACCATATAGATGAATATATGCCCGCCATTAAGCCACATCCCTTTATTATAATCCTTTTTTCCTTTATAGGCCCTAGATGCAGGGTCATCCGGGCCATAGTAAGCTTCTGTCTCCACAATTTTACCTACAATGTAGCCTTCCCTGAGCTCCCTTACTAACAATTTTCCTAAAAGTTCTATGGCGACCTTTTTCGCATCTCTTTGGAAAAATGTGGGAGGCAGGATATCAAATGAATACTCTCTGGGGAGAAAGTCCTTATCTCCATCTATCATTACCAGTGGATAATTTTTTTCAAGAAGATATTCAAGGAAATCATCAGAAGGACTGCTTATTCCTATTCTCCTATGCAAGTCCTCCTCCAAAATTTTATCCCAGCTATTCTGAAATTCTTCCCCCTTTAAAATAGCATCCAGGCAAAAACTCTTTTTTAACTCTTCGTAATTGTGTGAGAGAATAAGATAGAGCATGAGAGACTCACGCAGTGGGCCAGAATCTAAGGGCAAGCTCCACAATCACAGCAAATATTACCGCCATATAAACCACAAGCTTTGGATCTAACTTTGGACCTTTGGATTTTTCCTCCTCAAAATAGCGAATTAAACCTGCGGCGGATTGAAACCCTGTGCCCTTACTTCTCTTTGCCATATTAACCTCTATGCTCCTCCAAATTTAAACTTTTCGTTGATTCCTTTCCATTATCATTCTCAGGCTCGCCCCACCCCTCTATTCTCTTCATGAACATGGCCCCTGCTGTAAGGAGAATAACAGCAAGCAAAAATGTGTGGGCAAATCCTAAGAAGTTCACAAGAAAACCTCCTGCAAAGTTTCCAATACTCACCGCAAGACCATTGATAAAGTTATAAAAGGATAATGCCCTGGCTCTCTCCTCATCTCGCGAAACCCTACCCACATAGGAGAGATTGGATATGGAGATATAGGCCCAGCTTACACCCATGAGAATTGCACCAAGTATCGCAACAGGACCCAGAATGAGTTTTATGGCAGGGGAGAAGGCAAATATGGATATACCCAGGATCCTCATCATAGCTCCATAGTAGAAGAGGTATCCACTGGTCTCCTTGCTCAATTTTTTTGAAACACGCATGTACCAGAGAGTGGAGGATAGGGTCATGAAGGTGTAAACAAGATATGGCCACATTCTCTCTGCATATTGGTAATGGGCATACACCACCACCTGAGGAATTGCCAGTCCAGAGACGAAGAAAACTATGAAAACTGAGGCAAAGAAGGGATAGAGCTTCTCGTTCTTGGGAGGGGTTACAGATGGAAGGAAAAACATAACCAGGGGTGCGAATCTTATTCTTTCCAGTATTGGTTTTCTCACTCTTCTTATTCTTCTTTTTCTCTTTCTGGGAGCTTTTGAAGGAGCTCTGAAGGTTATAAGATGAACCGGTAATGCCACAAAGTTCACAAGGGAGAATATCAGTAGAATTCTACCGGAGGGCCAGAAAATGGAAAAAATCAGAGATGCAACAACACCCCCAGCCCAGGACCAACCGGCGATAGCATTCAATTTTCCCTGCTCGATATCCCACTCTTCCCTGGGTGATATTTCAAATACCACCTTGGTGAGTGCAGGTACTACAGAGGCAACAAAGAAGTTACCCACAAAGTATATGAGAGATATGAGAGGTATGGAGGTTGTGGAGTAAATGAGGAATAGAAGGAGAGAGTATGCGGTGATTCCAATAATCATAAGAGGTTTGTACTTCAATCCCCTTGCAGAAAAGTTGCCCCAAAGTATTATTCCCAGAAGAGTGCCCATGGAACCCATAAAGAGAACGAAGCCCACATCTACAGGCTTACCTCCAATTTCCAGTAGATATATTGGGAGTATTATTGTGCCCGCACCCATGGCCGCCCGATGCGGAATTAGTCCTAGGAATTCCTTTCTTACCATGGGCAAAATCACAAAATAGAGGAGATATTTAAATCTACTCCCGCTATTGTCCGTGGGAATATTTGAAGGGAAAAGAAAACTATTTAAACGGAAAGAGATTTTCCCCCTCACCGAGAACTTAGATGGAGGGAAATACCCATGAGTATAAAAAGGATAAAAAAAGGAGAAGTGTTGACAGCGATGCTATTGCTGCTTCTCAGTAGCCTAATCGTAATTGGGAGTGGCAGTGCACTAGAGCCTCAAACAGGAAGCATTAGCTTTGTCGTGATTTATAAGGATGCAAATACCCATGTGACTGATTTTCTCTCGGGAATTGAAGCTTCTCTTTATGATGTTGATGGTAATCTTGTTGATAAGGCCGTTTCCACTCCGCTGGTTAAATTTAAAGAGGTTGAATATGGGGTATATACGGTAAGGATAGATCCCGTAAAGATGGGGGATTATGTATTCGATGCAGGATATGCCATAGTGAAACTATCATCTGGCGGGCTTCAGTATCTTAGCGGAGGATCCTTTACAAATATTACCGTAGTTCGATATCCCCTTAACTCAGAGATACTTCTCAATGTGACTGAGCAGGGAAATCCAGTGGAGGCAAAGGCCTATGTTTACAGCCACAATTGTCTTGTAGAGAGCATGGATATCCTTGGAGATCATCTTGCCTCTAACTCCTCTATCAAAGCTAAAGTGAATGTTGCACTTCCTGCTGTTGTGAAGATAGTGCGCGAAGAGGGTGGAGTAAAGGAGACATATCTCACTGTGGTGAGAAGCAATGGAGAAGTAAATGTGGATCTTTCTCAGTACACCAAAATTTGGGGTATAATTTGGGACTCATCCACCAACACAATAGTAAGCGAGAAAACCAGAATAACTCTTGCAGATAAATCTACGGAGGAACCTTTGATAACATGGAGTTCAGAGGATGGGACATTTAGCATATATCTCAAATCCGATGAATATTCCTCCTATTATCTTACCATTACTGCGGATGGCTATACCATAGCCAAGGAAACTCCAAAGACCACGCTTATGAATGTTTATCTGGAGCCCGTGAGCGCAGAGAATCTATATACATTTAAGATATCCGACGATGTTAAGAGCATAACTCTCACATATAAGTTTGAGGTTCTTGAATCCACAATACTTCAAGGTCTCCCATACAGCGAATACGGAGTGCTATCATATCAAATGAAGCTCTTAGGCATGAGTTCCGCTGAGTTAATAAGTTTCATGGAAAACAGGGTAAGAGAATACACCACAACCGTGATAACTCTTGATGGAAATATATATGAGCTTGAGAGTAAGAGTGCATCCTGGAAACCTATTGAGAAGAATGGTGAGAATGGCTATGAGTTCACAATTACTGCCACTTATCACAATGAGGATATAAACAAAGACAAGTTGCTGAAAGATGGAAAGATAAATCTTCTTCTCTATGCCTCAGTGGATAAAACTGTGGGATGCAAGAGGGTATATGGCTATGAGATACAGCTTCCTGAGTATCTGGAGAGGAGCAATAAAGTAGAAGGGGCAGATGCGAGTGGATATGTTGGAAGCGTGGAAATAAGCAATGTGGAGAGTTCTCCAATAACCATAATACTCAAGGAGAGGAAGAGTCCGGAGATCTATCTGGATCCTGTACATTTCAAGTTCGGATGGGAAAATAAGAGGCTTGGAGAGTACATAGTGAATCAATCTTCCGAGAATTATACCATAGTGGTACCTTCAAATGTGGATGTTTGGTTCAATGTCTCTAAAGTTGTATACGATGTCGTCCGTGATACAGTGGATGCAAAGAATACAACTTATCAATGGATTGTGGATGGCTCAGAAGTTGCCTCTGGAGAAGGGGTGTATAATATCACCTACTCCTTTACCCAGGGTAAGCATACACTCAAGTTGAAAGTTACAGATGTTGGCCAGAATACCAATGAAACTTCCCTTACAATCCTTGCTGATGGATCCTGGCCCACTGCCAATATAGTAATAAAAGCCCCCTCAGGGAAGGTTCTTGGAATGTTCAATGAAACCTCTGACCTCAAGAGCGTGAAATACAAGCTGGGGGATGAAAGTGGGGAGGTAAGCATATCTGGAAACAATGCCACTATACCCACAACACTTATAATTAATGAGTCTGAGGAAATAGTTTACGATGCTACGAATAGCTATGATACATACGATGGGATACATAAAGTACAACTGCCCATTGATGTGGAATGGAGCTTCAATGGAAAGAATTCCACGACCATAAACAAGACATATGCGTTCGATGTACCCTCTAGAAACGGAAGCTATGTGATAAAAGTTACACTTAGAGATGCCGTGAATAATACTCTGAGCATAAGCTTCCATGTAAAGGTCAAGGATGTTACCAAACCTGTGGTGAAAATGAAGATACTCTCTGATGGTAAGGAAGTTACAGAGGTAAAAGAGAGTGCAAATGTTACCTTCGATGCTTCTGAAAGCTATGATCCTGACAACGGAACAATAGCATCCTACTCCTGGACCATCAAGGATAGTAAATATAAGGTCATCAATGCAACTTCCTATGATCTCATTAATGGCTCCTTCTCCTCTGATAAACTGGAGATAAGATTCAAAGAATACGGCACATATTACATAATACTTAATGTAACTGACGAGGATGGCAACTATGCAGTGCTTAACAAAACATTGCATGTAACCCCAGTTAGACCTGATCTGGGAATCACAAGTGTGGACATTAAGGGAGACAAGGTGGAAGGGAGCAAACTCACATTCGAGGTGAATGTTACCAATAATGGAAACAAGGTTGCCAGTGTTTATTACATAGCAATAATAGTGAATGGAAAGGAGGTAACAAACGAGAGTTTCTCCAATCTTGCAAATGGTAGCTATGCAATCCAAACAGTAACCTGGACACCTGATTCACCGGGCAAATACAAAGTCACTTTGAAGGTCTATTGTCCAGGAGAGCCTTCCAGCTATCTGAGCGACAACGAAAAGAAGGAGGATGTAACCATAAATCAGGCACCTTGGAAGACTCCTGCTATAGTGATAGGTGTGATAATAGTTATAGCGGTGATAGGCTATCTTGGCTGGATCGCACAAAAGAAGAAGAAGGAAGGAAAGAGATTTGTGAAGAAAACAAAGAAAGAAAAGGAAAAGAAGAAAAAATAAACCCACTCTTTTTTACATTTTTTCTGGAGCATCTATACCTAAAAGCTCAAGAACATCTTTCAATATATCTCTGAATGCTGAGACTATAGCAAGTCTAAGATTTCTTGTATTCTCCTCAGCTTTCAACACCGGGCAATCTCTATAGAACTGGTTAAATTGAGAAGCCAGTTTGTAGGCATATCTTGCCACAAGATAAGGTGCAAGTTTCTCCGAAGCCTCTTTTATCACCTCAGGATATTTTGCCATAAGCTTTACAAGGCGAATCTCCTGGGGATGTGAAATTATAGAGGCATCATATTCTCCAACCCATGATGCTTTCTTCAGTATGCTCGTGGCCCTTGCATGGGTGTACTGTATAAATGGGCCACTCTCCCCCTCGAAATTTAGCGCGTTTTCCCACCTGAAAGTCATGGGCTTCTCTTCCTGTACATTGAGAATATGGAACCTTATGGCACCCACAGCCACCTTTTTGATTATTTCTCTCTTCTCCTCCTCGGGGTATTCCCTTGTTTTTATTATCTCTTCCACTTTTTTCATACCCTCCCTAACGAGATCATCCAGATACACCACGGTTCCTCTCCGTGTGCTCATCTTCCCCTCTGGAAGTTTAACAAAGGAATAAAACAGAGCTTCGAGCTTTGCCTGTGGTCTTATTAGCTTTACAAGCTTTTTTATGACTTCAAAATGAAGCTTATGATCCTCTCCTAAAACATCGATATTCCTCTCCGCCTTATCTGCCTTATAAACATGGTATGCTATATCTCTCAAGGGATAGAGTGTGGTTCCATCGCTCCTATAGAGATATAACCTCTCCTTTCCCTCCAGACCAAGCCTTTTGAGATTAACATAGTAAGCTCCATCATCCTCCTCAAGATAATCTTCTAGATATTTCACAAGCTCTTTGGCTTTTTCAACAAGTGATGATTCCCATACAAATTCATCAAACTCTATGTTTATATTTCTCAAACTCTCCTCTATGCCTCTCATTATCCCGCCTATATACTTGTTTGCCATCTCTCTTAGCTCTGCATCTCCACGCTCATATCTCCATATTATATCCTGAACTTCTTTCTCTATTTCTGGATTCTTTTCTAGAAGCTCATAGGCCTTCTGATAGTATTTTACATATCTGTAATCTTCCCTCTCCTCTCCTTCCTCTAGAGAAATATTCTTGGCACCCCAGAGGAGAGTTGCCACCTGCTTGCCCACATCATTCACAAAATAATGTACCTTCACATCATATCCATACCTTCTGAGAATTCTGGCAAGGGAGTCCCCTATGATCGAGTTTCTGGTCCTTCCTACATGCAAGGGTCCTGTGGGATTGGCGCTCGTATGCTCCACAATGGCACTTCCTTTACTCTCAAATTTAAACAGGCTCCCATTTCTAACGGCTTCTATAACCTCCCTTACCATCTTTTTTGGATTAATATGGAAATTCACATAGGGTCCAACATTCTCTATCTTCTCAAAATATTCACTTTTTTCCATTTTTTCAACAATATCCTTTGCAATATCCACAGGAGATTCTTTTCTCTCCTTAGCCAGAGAAAAACATGGGAAGGTGAAATCTCCAAACTCCTCCTTCGCATCCTCAATCATTCCCTCATAACCAGCTTCTTTTAGAAGCTTCTCAGCCTCCTTCCGAAACGAGCTCCATATTTCCATGGTGCTTGCAATGCTTCCACCTAAAAATAACTTTTCCTACTCTCCTTTTACTATTTTGAGAATTTCTTCTGGCCTATGCACAATATAATCAGGATTCAGAGCCTCTAAAAATTCCTTGCTCCTAAATCCCCAGGTTACCGCAATGCTTCTGACGCCAGCATTCATTGCAGCCAAAATATCCATCTCTGTATCACCCACCACATAGGTATCTTCCTTTCTTTCATTTAATAAACTCATAATTTTCAATACACCTTCTCCATGGGGCTTTTTTCTCTTAACATCATCCGCACCTATGATGGCATCAAAAAGATGCACTATATTAAAATAATTTAGATCTCTAAGCGCGGGCTTTCTTCTTTTGGATGTGAAGATTGCTTTTTTAAATCCATTTTCTCTAATTACTCTTTCCATCCCTGGAAATATCCTTATTTTTCTATCTTTCATTCCATAATATATCTTTCTTATCTCCTCCTCAACCCTGGCATCATAGTGACCAAGAAGAGCCTCGATAAGCTCCTCGATGGCAAAACCTATACTCTCCTCCATCCTCCTTTCATCAAACTCCAATCCAAGATTTTCAAAAGCTTTTCTAAAGGTGTATTCTATCTCTTCCCGCGTATCTATGATGGTGCCATCTAAATCAAATATAACTAGCATTGTGAGGGGTATGGAATTCCCTATGAAAATTTTTGCCTAAGCCCTTTTAAAAAAGTGCCTGTGCCTCGCAGAGCGAGGCTTGCTTGCAACCTTCGGTTGCTCGTTTACCCCAAAGCCCTTTAAAAAAGGGCTTTACCCCAAAATAAAAATAAGGGAAGGGTGTAGAGAGGGAAACCGTAGGTGTCCCTTCGTAGGTGCCCCTTCTGGGGGTTTAGAAAGGGGCTTCGCCCCCTTCTTAGCGTAACCTTCAAATATGAAGTGCTATTAAACTCCCTTACTTAAGGAGGTGAAAAAAGATGGAAGGTGATGAAGATGGCTGTCGGGATTCACATCATAGCAGATATGTATGGTGTGGATCCAGCGCTCTTGGCTAGGGTTGAAAAGATGAAGGAGATTTTTGAAGGAGCTGTTAATTTTGCAAAATTGAGCAAGATTTCTTCTGATTATTATCAATTCAGGCCTGAAGGTGCCAGCGGGATTGTTTTGATAGCTGAGTCCCATCTGAGTTTTCACACTTGGCCTGAATATGGCTTGGTGACACTGGATATATACACCTGTGGAGACCCGAAACAGGCGGATCTGGCATATGAATATATAAAGGAGAAGCTCAACCCTAGCCGTGTTGATCTGGTGCGAATGGAGAGAGGTGTGGAATTTGAGAACGAAGAAGCAAATATTGAGATATCTGAAAAAGGAAAGGAGCCCGTGGGAATTAATTAACCTGGTAGATTCGGATCTGAATGAATTCGTGGAAAAATTAAAGGAATTGTTTGAGGAAGGTTTAGTGGAGAGTATAAACGGTAAGCTTTACTTAACTTCAAAGGGTGAGGAGGAAAGGGATAGATTAAATTTGAAGGTTTACAATACCCGTTGTGATAGATGTGAAGGTCGTGGAATCGTGAAAGACCCATTTGGTGTTTTAGATGAATATAAAAAGATAACCTCAAATAGACCAAGACCGACTGCTGAGTATGATCAAGGTTATATAAAAGAAGAGGATGTTATGCGCCGTATTGCTTTTATCTATGAGCGTGGAGATTTGGAGAATAGCGAGATCATTGTAATAGGTGATGATGATCTTATAAGTTTGGGGATGGGGCTAACTGAATTACCAAAAAAGATAGAAGTTTTGGAGATAGATGATCGCCTAATAGAGTATATAAATAGAATTGCCCAGGAGTATGGTTTTTCTATTCATGCGAGAAGATTTGATGTGAGGGAAGATTTACCGGAAGACTTATTTAAAAAATTTGATGTCTTCATAACAGACCCTGTGGAAACAATTGAAGGCATCACTTTATTTTTATCCAGAGCAGCCGGTGGGTTGAAGGGTAAAGGCTCCGCAGGTTATTTTGGTCTTACACATTTAGAAGCATCCCTTACCAAGTGGAGAGAAATAGAGAAAAGGCTTCTGGAGATGAATTTTGTGATCACAGATATGCTCAGAGATTTCAATGTTTATCCCATGAAGGACAATCTGGAGATCGCTGAGAAGGATTATCTTATTTACCGGCGTATATATGAGCTAACTGGAAGTGAAAGGATAGATGCGGATTTTTACCGCTCCACGCTAATAAGAATTGAAGCTATAGATGAAGTAAGACCTATCGTAAGTGGCAAAGTAGAGCTTAAAGATGAGATCTATGTGGATGATGAATCTTTAGTGACAGCCAAAGCCACGAGGCGATGAGAATGATGAGCTTAGTTCCCACAAAGGTTTTCTTCACAAAGGGTGTAGGAAGACACAAAAGTCAGCTTGGCTCTTTTGAGAGAGCTCTGAGGGATGCTGGAATTGCGCAGTTCAACATTGTGGAGGTAAGTTCTATATTTCCTCCAAATGCAGAAATTGTAAGCAAGGAGGAGGGTTTGAAATACCTCAAACCCGGACAGATAGTATTTGTTGTACTGGCAAAAAATTCAAGCAATGAATTAAATCGGATGATATCCGCATCGGTGGGTCTTGCAATACCCAAGGATAGGAGCAAATATGGATATTTAAGTGAGCATCACAGTTTCGGAGAGACTGCAGAAGTTGCGGGAGATTATGCCGAAGAGCTGGCAGCGGAAATGCTAGCATCTACCTTAGGGCTGCATCACCATCTTATTTGGGATGAGAAAAAAGAGGTATGGAGGCTGGATGACAGAATCTTGCTCACCTCCAATGTGACTGCCACGGCAATCGTAGAGAAGCCTGGGGAATGGACAACTGTAGTGGCAGCAGCTGTCCTTGTGCCTTAAATTTAGTTATTTACCATTTTTGTTCTCATCAAATTTGAACCATAGCGTCTTGTTCCAGGCTTTGGGTGTCCAGGTAGCTATATGTATTGAATAGTCTTCCACCACATCCCTCTCATGAAGGAACCTATGAATGCGGTAATTCAGTTTTTCTAGGTCACTCTCATAGAATCTCAGAAGAAGATAGTTTCCCATGTACTCGGTAACCTCATAAATACAAGGTGTCTCCGTGCATTCCTTTATGAAATCTATCACACTTTGAACGGGTACCTGAAGATTTATTTTCACGACCACATCGGCATATGCAATATTTATGGGTCCAAAATATAGTAGACCTAGTATTTGGAGATATCCCTTCTTCTGAAGCTCCATTCTTCTTCTTCTCGCTGTAGTAATAGATATCCCGAGCTTCTCGGCCAGTTCTGTGTCGCTGAGTCTTCCGTTATCTCTTAGAAGTTCATATATTTTTATATCTAGGTCATCTAGCTTATCCCTAAATATATTCTTAAGAAACTGATGGATGTCAAGTTTTTCGCTCATCCCATCACCAGGGGGAGAATTTCATAACAATATTTAAACATTACCCAACATTTTATAACAATTTTTTGGGGTTTTGTGCTAAAGATTTTTCCTTCTATAATGAGTTAATTTTTAGATATTTTAACTTTTCGCTAAATCCGTATTGGTTTTTTGCCTTATTTGATTGGCATACATATGTGCCAATCGTAAAGGTTCAGGGTTCTTAAATTTTAAAAAATTCCTTACAATTCTAAGTGATGTCTCCATAGACACCCTATGACCCGGTGATATGTATATACCCTTTCTTTTTCCACTTTTTACGAACCATCCCAGCTGTTTCCCTCTATAAATTATTTTGTCCCCCTGAAGCTCTCCAATTAAAAGACTTTTTGCCACTCCTATAGTGGGCACATCATATTCAACACCTACATGGGATGCCAACCCAAATTCTCGAGGATGCAGGATTCCATTTCCATCCACAAGAAGCACAATATCTTTATCCACATCCTTCAAAAGTCCACCTATTATTTTCCCCTCTCTGAACGCTAAATATGTTGGAATATAGGGAAAATCCACAGTAACTTTTTTAACCACCACATCTTTTATATGAAATGAGGAATCCATGATTACTAAAGCACCGAATGCCATTCTACCCTCATAGGACACATCCACACCTCCCACAAGATTCGTTGAGAATCTATCATCAACAATGACCTCCTCTTTCAAACTCTCCTGAAGCTTTTTAAGCCTTCGAAGGGGAAAATCGGTGGTGAAATCATCAAAAAACACATTTTCAAAATTCACTATTTTCCCATTTTTCACCTTAACACCTTCCTTTTCAAGTAGCTCTATCTTTCTCTCTATTCCCTGTGGATGCGTGAATCCCCCAATGCTACCATCACTCATAACGACCCTGTGACAGGGAATATTTGGAGGATCAGGATTTTGGGAAAGCATTACCCCGCATGCTCTTGCAGCTCTAATATCTCCTAGTGCTCTTGCTAATGAGCCGTAGGTGCTCACCATCCCCCAGGGAATCTGTTTCACTAGACCATAGAAATAGGTGTAGAGGTCCACGGGGAGATTAGAGGATTCCATCCTTAAATTCTTTTCTACTGACCCTGTCGTAGAATTATACGAGATTTTCCACCCACCTTCTCCACATGGTAAACAACATCCGCTATGTTTATCAACTCCTTCTCATGGGTCACTATTATTATTTGATCAGTATCCATCTTGTCAAATATATCCTTGAGCTTGTAAAGCTGATCCTTGCTAAAACCATCCGTCGGCTCATCCAGGATGAGAAGATTTGTCTTGAGCCCTAGGGACCTCTTTACCATAGTGTTGAGGGAAAGACGATATGCAAGAGCTACCGAGGTTCTCTCACCTCCACTTAAAGAGCCTATGGGCATATCATATTTCTCATATGTTATTCGAGGCTCAAAATTCTCATCAATTGTTGCCTCATACTCACTCTCTCCCAGAAGTTCTTGGAACCAAGATTCGAAAAGCGCACGAAACTCCTCATTGATAAGTGCCATTCTCCTCTTCTCTATACTCTCTAGAGCACTAATGAATTTATCCTTCAGCCAGGCCTCAATATCTTTCAGCTTCTCTCCTTTTTCTATCTCCTTCTCAAGGTTATGAATGTCATCCTCCAGATTCTTTCTTTCCCTCATCCATTCTTCCAGGTTTCTCTCTATGTTCTCCAAATCTGCCCTCAATTTTTTAAGCTCTCCGTAGGCCTCAGTGTATGCTCTCTCAGCTTTTATATAATCCTCCTCTCGATATTTTAGAGATTCAAGCTCCTCTCTCTTTAGGAGAAGAGCATTCTTTCTCTCTTTAATATTTCTCTCCCTCTCCTCAATACTCTTCTCAAGTCTATCTCTCTCTTTTACCCTTCCTAAAAGTGTGTTGTATTCCTTCCATACGCCCTCAAGATCTTTAATCTTCATCTGAACCTCTCTGTATTTTCTCTCTAATTCTTTGTATTTTTCAAGCTCATCATCTATTTTTTTAAGCTCCTCTTTGAGATTTTCTCCTCTCATTATCTTCTCCTCTATCCTCTTAATCTCCTCTTCAGCCTTTACTCTCTCCCCCTCCATCCTTGCAATTTTCTTCTCCTTCTCCCTCTCCTCCCTCAGGGCATTCTCTATCTCCTCCATTTCTCTTCTGATATCTTCCATCTTCTCCCTTATATGCCTCAAATTCTCCTCCCTCTTTTTAACCTCTCCCTCAAGCTCATCTATCAGTCTTCTTTTGTATTCCTCACTTATGGGTTGCTTGCATTTGGGACATCTTGCACCCAATTTTCCCAGATCCTCTAAATCTCTTTTTAATTCTCTCAGCTTCATTTCATTTATCCCAAGGCTCCTCTGTAGGGCTCCTCTTCTCTCCTCAATTTCTACTTTTTTTCTTTCTAATTCTTCCTTCTTAAGGCTCTCCCTCAATCTTTCAATCTCCTGAGATAGTTTTTCCACTTGCTCTCTCAATCTCTCCAACCTTACTTTTTGCTCCTCCACATCCTTCAACTCTCCCTCCAGTTTACTCTTTCTCCTCTCCAGATAGTGCATCCTTTCCATCTTCTCTTGAAGTGCGTCTATCTCAATTTTTAGTTCCTCATATCGTTTTGCATTCTTCTCAATTTTGCGGACCCTGTCTTCCATCTTTTTGAGCTCTTCTAACTCTGTCCTCTCCTTTTTCGTCTCCTCCTCCTCTTTCCTTATCTCCGTCTCCATCCTCTCAATATCTCTCCTCAGTTGTTCATATTTCTTCCTCTTTTCTTTCTCCCTCTCAAAATTCTCATAGAGAGCTCTATACTCCCTCTCTTTCTCTCTTTTCATCCTGGCCTTTTTCTCTCTCTCCTCCATCATCAATTCAATTTTCTCATTTATCTCCTCTAGATGCCTTACACTTTTCTCATAATCCTCCTTTCTTTTCTCCATGGCTCTTATCTCACTCCTTATATTGGTTAAAATTATTTGCGTATTATTTCGTGCAACCTCATACTCATCTATTTTGAAAATTCTCCTTATAACCTTCTTCCTCTCCTCCGGGTTGCCCATAAGAATTTCCTTCATCATCTCCTGAGGAGTGTAAATGGCGTACTTCACTATAGGCAGGGTCTTCTTCTTTTTTTCAGAGGTGACACTTACCCCCAGAAGCCCCAATACCTGAGATTTTATCTCCAGAGGACTGAGATATCTCTTACCCTGTGGTGTTACTATGTAGGCTTCTCCACTCTTTATATTCTCTCCTCTTCCCTTCTCCAGAGAACGATACACCACATAACTCTCCCCATCATGCTCAAATTCCACCTCCACCCATCCCTTTGAGGTACCCTTTCTCAGGAGCTTGCCATAAAATTCCCTCTCTGAGGTGCCAAAAAGTGCAAATTCTATGGCCATGAGTATGGTGCTCTTCCCACTTCCAATATCACCCTCAAAAAGTATGGTGCCCTTGGGAAACTCGATATCTGCATCCGCATAACTCCTTATGTTGTGAAGCTTAATCCTCCTTATTATCATCTAAGCTCCCTCCATAAAATCAAAGAGTGTTGTTTTTCCACTCTCCTTTTTTCTCCTCTCTCTCTTTCTTACTTCTCTCTTTTTCTCTCTACCCTCTCCCCTCTCCTCCTTCTCACTCACTCTTTCTTTTTCCTCCTTATTTCTGTCCTCTTTTTTAACCTCCTTGCTCTTCTCTTCCCCCTCCATATTTTCACCTGCGGTTAAGAGGAGGGAATATACCCTGCTCCATAACCTCTCCTCAAAAACTCTATTGCTCATATCATCAGGCTTTCTCTCTCTCAAAATGTGAAAAAGCTCCTTTGTGAAATTCAATCCGAATTTGGAAATCTCACGAAATACATTTTCCTCAATCTCCTCTTTTGTCTCTCCAATTACCTCTCTAATTTTCTCCTCCCTTTTTCTTAATGCATAAGTGTTGATCAACACATCTATGGCACTCTCCTTAAACTTCTCCCTTATCTCATGGAAGTTTATGTCTGCAATTCTTCCGGCTTTAAGTTCACCTCTGACCTTCAGTATTACCACCTTTCCAGTGTAATCCTCACCTGCCAGAGATAAAAGCTCCTCGTTAAGCTCTCTTGCGGTTAGACCATCTGCATTTATCACCTTCTTGAAGAAATCACATACTTTAATCTCCTGAAATCTCGGTTTGAAATCTTCCACTATGAAAAATCCTCTCCTCTCAAGTATATCCAAATCATTGTAGGTGGCTCCAAAAAGTGCTCCAGGATATATGAGTGGGGAGCCATTTAAACTGCTCACAATTTTTTCATGCAAATGCCCTCCAGCATAGTAATCAAAATTGGAGGGTAACAAAGATTTTGGCACTGCATGCTTGTCAGCTATGTAACTTGGCTTCAACTCCTCTATAGTGGTATGAAACGCAAAAATTTTTGGATTTTCTATTCTTTCTAAATATTCCCTGTCAAGAATTTCAAAGTATTTGACCTCTGCAGATGATGATAACCCTGAAATCCCAACTATGCTCACACCGCTCTCATCCTTCACCTCCCTCAAAATTATTCCCCTCTCACCCCTCTCCATCTTCACTACCTTTTTGAATATCCCAGCGGATGCAAGAACATCTAAAAGGGATGTACTTCCCAGTGAAAAGTCATGGGAGCCGTAGATGACATAAATTCTTATCCCTGCATCCCGCGCAATTTTCATTATCTCCACACTTTTTTTAACTATGTCCATATTGGGAATGGGATTGTGAAATAAATCTCCTGCTATCAGTATGAAGTCTACATCCTCCTCAACGCATTTTTCTATAGCTTTCTGAAATGCCAGGAGATTCAGATCTCGCAGGGGAGGATTCTTGCTAAAAGCACCAAGATGGGCATCTGCTATATGGGCAAACTTCATCGGCCAACGAATTTTTTGATGATATTTAAGCTTATCTTCAAACTATGAAAAACCCGCCGTTCACATGTAAAGTGGCTCCCGTGATATAGGATGCTTTTTCGGAAAGGAGAAAGGAAACTGCCGATGCTATTTCCTCTGGACGCCCAATTCTTTTCAGGGGAATTTCCTTCTCTCTCTTTCTTCTTTCTTCTGGCGAATATCCAGCAATCATATCCGTATCTATAGTGCCTGGTGCCACCGCATTTACCCTTATATTCGGAGCAAGCTGAAGTGCCAGAGAGCGCATGAGTCCGAGCATTCCGGCCTTGGAGGCCCCGTAGGCAACGCTGCTTATTGAGCCCTTGAAGGCAAGCTGCGATGCTATGAAAACAATAGAGGCATGAGTCTCAAGATATGGTAGAGATGCCTTAACGAGATAAAAGGCACCATCGAGATTTACAGCCATAGTTCTCTTCCAGTCCTCTATGGACATCTCCATTATATTACGACGAATGTATATGCCAGCATTTGCCACCAAACCATATATTCTACCATATTTTGAATGGAAGTCCTTCACCATTTGCTCAACTTCATCGTAGAGGGATACATCTGCCTGGTAGATTTCTCCCTCACCACCATTTTGCCTTATTTCCTCCAGAACTTTCAGTGCATTCTCCCTATTCTCTCGGTAATTAATTGCAACCCTGTATCCCTCGCTGGCAAGAGTAATGGCAATGGCCTTACCTATACCCCGGGATGCTCCTGTTACAATTACATTCTTCATAGATCATCATATTTTCTCTTCAAATTCTCCATATCTTCCTCATCACCTATCACAACCAGAAGGTCTCCACTTTTTAATGCTCTTATTATGATGCTGTATGCCCTGCTTTTTATGAGAACCTCTAGTGCGTCTCCCTCGATCTCCTTCTGCGCGGTGGTGGCAGCACCATAGCTGGCAGCACACATTATGCAAAATCTCTCTCTATCTATATTTGCTGGGAGCTCACCTTCCACAAAGCTTCCATCTTTTCTAACTACTGCATATCCCAACATCATTTTTATTTCACCCTCCTGATCTTGAAAAGACAGTAATCATCTCCCAGACTTTCACATTTTATCTCATCAACCTTCACAATGGTTTGATAGTAATTCTCATAGATGCCCCTCATGATGCCCCGGAGAATATCGCAGGTGGCAATCTTGGAAGGATGTACTTCCACGGAGCCCTTGACCTTCACATGCTCCTCAGTGAACTCTATTTCTTTTACCCATCCCCTATCCTTCAGGATCTTTGCAAATTCTTCAAAGTAATTATCTTTGCTAACTCCCTTCGATAGAATAACGCCTATCTTTTCTCCAGCACGGTAGAATAGACCCGAGGAGGCATAGGACATTATTTCCGTATATACCTCCTTCATCTGCAGAAGCTCCTCCTTGGTTAACTTTATCTCTCTCATGCTAATCAGCTATAAAATATACTTTTTTCTCATATAAACTTTTACTTCATAGAATCAAGACATTCTGGACACACCAGCATTCCTTTGTACATGGTCAATCTAAGGGAATATTGGCCACAAACCTCACATTTTCCCGCAATGTACTCCTCTATCTTATTCACATTCTCCTCTTCACCTGTGTGAAGTTTTGCATATTCCTGGGCGAGGGCTATGAGGTCTGGGGATATCCTTACTATGTCATTTTCTGAAAGTATGCCAACTATCTTTCCATCCTTTACCACAGGCAGTTTTCTTATTTTTCTTCTGCTCATTATTTTTGCAGCATCACTTAAGTATTCATCGTGAGGAATCATAATTATTGGACTGCTCATTATATCCTTGAGCTTTGCATCGTATCCAAGCCCCTCCGCGATCACCTTTACCACGAAATCTCTATCTGTAACAATTCCAACGGGTTTTCCTTCACTCTCTATTATTAATGTGCTTATCCCCTTTTTCTTGAGTAGCTCTGCCCCCTCCTTTACACTCATCTCCCCTGTAACTATCTGGGGATTTCTCGACATTACCTCTTCCACGTGTATGTCTCTCATAGCCCTCGCCATGAAAATATAGATGTGATGGTTTAAAAAGTTTTTGAAGAAATTATCATCATGTGGTATCCTGAAAAAATGAAAATTAGAAAAAGATTTTAATCAAAAAGCAATTAACCACCCTGAGCGGGGGTTGCCGAGCCAGGTCAAAGGCGGGAGACTCAAGATCTCCTCCCGCAGGGGTTCGAGAGTTCGAATCTCTCCCCCCGCATTTCTATATTTTTGATGGATTATATTCATATCCCTACATCTGGAGGAGCATATAAGAACTGCAACCTCTCTTGATGAAATTGCAGGAGTGTACTGTGTGCAAGGAATCTTAATGCTTTCCTGTAGGGTGCTTTATCGTATAAATCAGGGAGTAAGGTGGAAAGGATAACGAAAGATAAAATAGCGATATGAAGGTAATTGCAGGGTAAAGTGAGTGAAAAAGATCAAAAAGAAGAGACCATTATAAAAGCATCGCTTCAATTTTTTCGCTTTCTCAACGCAATAATTAAAGATATCAGAGCTACGCCGATTATTGCTCCCGGTGTTATTTCTGGTATTGTTCCTCCTGGTGTTGCCTGTACCTCATTGCTCTTCGGAGATTCTCCCGCGGCATTAACTGCGGTTACATAGTATGTGTAAGTTACCCCATTTGTAACATTTGTATCGTTGAACCACAGTTGTGTTACGGGAACAGTTGCAATTTTCGCGCCATCGCGATAGATGTTGTAGTCTGTTATCTGTGCTCCATCTTTGTTAGCCGGAGCCTTCCATGTGAGATTTACAAAGCCCACACCTGCTTCAGCTTTCAACTCTCTCGGCATTATTGACCAGAGCAGATATGGGTAGGTTTGTCCATCCACAATACCCCATATATTTGTGAAATCC
>JAGGTO010000078.1 GCA_021163705.1 Thermoplasmata archaeon
AGGGCAGCTTAACATCTTTTCCTGTTGCAATCTCCTTTCCATCTTTATACCAGTGAAGCTCATTTGCTTGAGTCATAACCTTTACCTTGGCATATGCTCTATAATTGATATCCTTTCTCACCTTCCCTTCATCTTCATATAGCGAAAGAGAATAGGTAGATTCACATATTCTATTGCCTCCGATGATACGAAGAGTGTAATCACCAGGTGGTAGCTCAACTCTGTATGAACTTGTGACATTCTCAACCTTCTTTGTGTAATTGGAAGACTGGAACTCAAGTGTGATGGGAATATTATTCATCTTTCCTTCCAGATAAATATGCCCAGTAACTATCACCATCTTGGGAGACACCTGAATAAGATATTCTTCTCCTTTGATGACCTTTGTTTCCTTATACCCGTAAACAAGAGCTTTTATTTCAAAGTTGGATGTGGATGCCACATGGAAATTTCCATTGGGAGGTATATTCCTAACCTCAAAGTAGCCCTTATCATCCCTCAGGAGAATTAATCCATCAGTCATGGTCTCATTTTTCTCTCTTTCTCCATTCCCATTGGCATCATAGAATACATAACCTGTGATATTCACCGTTGGATGTAGTATTACCGTGGTTTCTATATCATCCATTAATTTTAGTGTGATTCTACCAAAGTAGGGATGATTGTGGTTATCATAGGCAAAGAATCCAACCTGATAGTTTCCTGCCGGAAGATAGCTCTCAAAGTATCCCGTGTTATTTGCATAGATCCTCAGGAACTTATCCCCCTGGAAAATGGAGATCTCCACACTTGTGTAATTCTTACTATCTTTGATTTGACCTGAGAAGACATAGGCATCCTTGAGCTCTATATTCATCCTCATACTTTCATTCAGCTTCCACACATCAAAATAGGTGGCCTTACCATGCGAGGTGGGATAAAGAATATAGATTGAGTATATACCCGCAGGTAAATGATAGGAGAATGATCCGTCCTTGGCCACCGTAGAGAGGTACACGGTATGAGGTACCAGCTCACTTTTTATTTTTATAATTGCATCCATTGCAGGAGTGCCGTGATAGAGCACCTTTCCTTCCACCAGATACGCCTTCTTAATTGTTATATCCTCCATTGCACTCTGGTTCCAGTTCTCAATGCTCACTGAATACTCAGAAGAATAGTTATCGCCTAAATGTGCCACCAGAGTATAATTATCAGGCACCACCAACTGCTCAAACTCTCCTGTGGAGTTAGTACGGAAAACATACCTCGCCTTACTTCCTATAGCTTCCACAGTAGCATTGGGTGCAGGAGCACCCGTGCTGTAACTTACACTCCCCTTTATATAAGAGGGTTGCAGGATAACATCTTTACTCCTGTTATCTCCAGCATTCAAGGTTACCGTATCTACCTTATCAAACTCCTTTCCATGAATGATGAGTCCGATGTTGTAGGTATGGGGCGGGATATTGAATATGGAATAGCTCCCATTATCAATACTAACTTCTCTCCTGAAATGATAGGTATCGTTCCATAAAATCAGTGTGGCATTACTCACTCTAACATCTTTAGAGGTTAGCTTCTTGTCGTGATCCACATCGAAGTAAACCACACCATTCAAATTGGATGGCTTGATCTCTATATCCCTGTGAATTACAAAATCTGGCTTGAGACGCATTGCCTGTTCTTCGCTAACATCCATCTGTATTTGAGCTAAAATTGTTTTTTCCACAAGTCTCAATTTGTTGAGATCTCCATCCGTGGAGACTATCAATGTGAGATTTCCTGCCACCGCAGAGAGAGAATAATATCCATTATCATCCGTGAATGTAGTAGTATGTGGAATACCATATTCATCAAACAGTGTGATACGCACATGCTTTAGAGGTACACCATTTGATAATTCAACCCTTCCTTTGATTATGGCCCCCTCATAGAATTTCACTATAACCACATCATTGGGCAATACTCTGTAGGCAGGAGGATACAGATCAACGGTTCCTTTCCCCTCTTTCTCATACTTTAAAGCCAGATCAATGGGTATGGGTTTCCAAGCATCGCTGTGATTCTGATAATCCTTATAGGGATTCCAGTAGGCAGTTCTATAGACAAGCTTGAAATGTGTCATGTTCCATGCCTGCATTGGCTGATAGGAGGAAAGATTCTGAGAAAATCCAGGAATATCAGGACCTTTACCTATATCAAGACCTGAGTATCCAATGAATGTTCTGTAGAGCATGGAGTGGAAGAACATTGGTTTGTAGAATATTCTATAACCCACAATGCGGGCATTCATTGGTACCTTATCAAGATCATACTCATGTCCATTCTCATCCACGGCTTTAAGCTCGTAGAAATCATATGGTACCACACTGCCTCCATGTTCCTCTATTCTCCTATCTCCAAGCTTTGCAGGAGCATAGAATATACCCGTGTTTCTCCCTGAGAATGGGAATAATCTATAATCTATGGCGAAATATCTTATGTCCTTGGAAGTAATATTTCTGAGGGAATCATAGAGTCCCACTATTCTATTTTCAGGCATATGAGCGATGATCCCTTTTATCATCACATATTTAGTGTTCACAGACGATATGTCCGAAGCATATTTCCCGTAATAGGAGGGGTTGGATAACACCTCCTCACGGTATTTTTCGGGATCCTTCATCACATCCTCTATCTTTTTTGCTTTCTCATCTCCCAAATATTTTTCAAGGATATTCATTACTTCAGGACTTAACTTATTTCCTTGGGAGGCATACACTCCATCCAGCAACCTGGCTATGAATAAAGCTATCACTTCACTCTCATTCTGAGCAGTTATAATCTGAGCAGCCACCTGATAGCCATTCTGGAAATTATCTGCCACTGTTGGATGCTCTCCCCTCTGAACTGCCTCAAACCCATAGTCCCACCAGGAAACAAATGCAGGTCTGTCTTCAGCTGGAGTGGTATTGTCTTGTTGACTCAGCCAGTCCCATGCCCTTGACCAGGGATATTCCGGCTTGGGCAGAGAGTATCCAAATCCTCCAAAATACCAGGGGGAATATCTCTGATAGGTGGTATTATTGGGCTTCATTATTGAAGGTAAAATTCCATAAACCTGCTTATCAAACTTCTCCTTGGTCTCGTAGGGTATGCCGGCATCCACACCGCTCCATACAGCCGGTAAAATAACAAGAATGGCTATAACTATAACTCCCACAGCTCTCGTGAACTTAACAGTTTTTCTGAAATTCTTCTTAAACTGTCCCTTATATTTTCCGAATTCCTTCACTGCCTCCTTTATCTTGAGCTTTTCCAGAATCCATAGGATTGCGATGGAACTTGTGAGTGCGAATGCTGGAGCGGCATTGAAGATGAATCTGGCGGCGGATATTGCCATATAGATGGCCACTATTGAATATACTATAAAGAAGAAGTAGTACTCTTCCCTGTATTTTTTGACCAGGTATAGAATATAAGCAATCCCGAAGAATGCAAGGAGAAATATTCCTGGGCTGAATGACATGGCCAAGGTCCCCAGGCCTGCTGGCTGTGCTTCAGCTATGGTAGAATAAAGCTTGCTCTTCACAAAGTAACCCTGGCCACTTACAAGAGTTATCCACAGATCCGGCATGAAGATATTTATCAGAGCAAGAGCAACACCTATGCCTGCACCACCCACCAAGAAAACAAATGGCCAAGGGTATTTTTTGGTTAATTCGAAATAGGATCCAAGAATTATCAGTGCAAGCATAAGAAGTAGAGGTACCTCAAACCATTTTCCAATTCTGTGAGTCGCGATATACCAGGGAGCAGCCATGGTAAAGGCAACGAAAGTGAATATCACAACAAGGAATATCATATGCAAATTGGACTTGTTACGAAATCGATTTGCGAATAACTGGAAGAAGATGTAAACGAAGAGTATTGCCTCCGCATACGTATATCCCTTCCAGGCAAGTGCCACAGAGCCCAAGGAAGCACCTGCTAGAGCTGCATATATTAACGCTCTTTGATTCTCACCTAAAAATTCTCTAATTCCTCTTTTTACCTCCCCCACATCTCTCCAGTTCTTTATCCACTCTCTGTATCTCACACTTTTAAGTGCTTTCAAAAAGAAATAGAACATCAGGACTATGAAGAAGAGGTCAAAGGCATCCCAGTCGGCCTGAGTAGCTACACTCCTCATGAGATGCGCAGGCATTATAGCCAGTATGAAAGCTGCTATAAGTCCAACCTTCCTGTTGAATGCTTCCTTTCCCAGCAAATAAAGAGGGATTATGGTAAGCGTCCCCCATATTGCGGGGAAGAGGATAAGCATGAGCAACGCAGCATGGGTTGCATCTAAAAATGGGCGAAATATATAGCTGGATAGGACTATCGCCCAGTGAAACAGAGGTGGACGGGGATTGTTAACCCCTACGGGATAATTAAGCATTGGATCTTTCAAAAGATGATGCTTTGCATCCAAAATATAGGTGATAATTCTCTCATGATAATATGAGTCCGAACCCCCAGAAACCGCATAACCATATTTCAAAGACGGCCCTATTGCCCAGTATACTCTCAGAAAGAATGCCAAAGCCATTACAAGAGCCAGCAACGCAATTACTAGCCAAGTATCTCGTGGTATGTTTGATGACAACCTTACTCTGCCCATAGTAGATCACCGTGGTGATGCGATATTGCATTTCCTATAAAAAAGTTATCGCCTTCTCAAATGGTATTTTCTACAAAAGATTAAAATACTCTATTTTTTTCCAACCTCCCATGGATTACTGGTTCTCCGAGATGCACACCCCCAATATTAAGCTCGGATTCAGAATAAAAAGAGAGATCGCCCATGCTACCTCAAAATTTCAGGATATTCATTTATTTGAAACATATGATTATGGAAAGCTTCTGGTTATAGATGGTACTGTTCAGACTACAACCAGGGATGAGTTCATATATCATGAGATGATTGTTCATCCTCCTATGTTCACACATCCCAATCCCAAAAAAATTCTAATAATTGGGGGTGGAGATGGTGGTGCGGCCCGCGAAGTTCTAAAGCATGAGCCGCGGGAGGTACATGTGGTTGAGATTGATGAAAAAGTGGTAGAGATATGCAAAAAATACCTCCCCGAGATATCCTCCTCTTATAACGATCCCAGAGTGCATCTTCACATAGAAAATGGCAAGGAGTTTATTAGAAGAGAAGGGAATTTCGATGTGATAATAGTGGATTCTACAGATCCAGTGGGTCCCGCTGCTGACCTATTCAGGGAGGATTTCTATGAAGATATGAAGAAGGCTCTCAAAAAAGATGGTGTGATCTCTCAGCAATGTGGAACTCCCTTCTATCATCCTGAGGAATTCTCCCAGGTTAAAAAAGAACTGGAAAAGGTATTTGAATATGTGAAAATTTATATAGCGTATATCCCAACATATCCCTCTGGAATGTGGGCCTTTGCGATGGCCAGTGATATGCCTATAGAGAGAAGAAGAAAATTGAATTTTGCCACAAAATACTACAATGATGAAATCTACTATTCATCTATGAGCCTTCCAAACTTTGTAAAAAAATACTGCGAAGATTAAAATTGATACGAAAATTCTTATATCCACCTTCCCCCTCTTATTTATATTGATTTTACCTTCAACCACATCCACATTGCCCCATCTATCCACCAGAACCGCTCTTACAGTATGGGTTCCCTCTTTCAGGGTGCATTTGATCCTCCTATTCCTGCCCTCATACACAAGATTTCCATCAATGTATACGCGATACTCCTCTATCTCACCCTTGCTTTTTGATAGGTCAATTTGCACCCTTTCCCCCTCAATTTTTATATTCATAACTCCCTTGGGTGCGTATTCTCCCCTCCAATCATAATCAAAAATTTTATTAAGATATTCAATCGCCTTTTTATTCGCTATCCATAAAGATAATTCTCTGTTATTCTCCATGGAAGAGATTCCAAAGTTCATGCTCCCCACCAGTAGTCCAGAATTCCCTATAATCAATTTTGCATGAAGCCCTCTTATATAGTGCGGCTTTCCGTTAAAAATTCTACCGATTCTCTCCTTGTCAGAACTCTCAACAAGTATC
>JAGGTO010000098.1 GCA_021163705.1 Thermoplasmata archaeon
AAAAAACCAAATGATTTATATATCTAAACTCAGATTACATTTTGATGGGCGATCTTAGCGAATTATTCAAAATTTTATCTAATACCAAGAGACTCCAGATGCTTTTTATTTTAAAAGAGAGTAAAAAGCTTAGTGATATTGCTAAAGAGCTAAAAATGCCTTCTCCCGAGGTTGCAAGGAATCTCAAAATTCTACACAATGCAGATTTGGTAATAAAGGAGGAGGACAAATATAAAATCTCCAATTTTGCAAACCTGATTATTGAAAATTCTCTCTCTTTTCTTGAGTTTATATGGAAATATAAGGACATCTTTGCTGATCATATACTCCCACTCCCAAAGGAGTTCATTTATCGACTGGGAGAGGTTGGTGAGCTTCAAATTATACGAGGTACAATTGATGGATTCAATCTCTCAATGCGCAGATTTGAAAAAACACAATATTACCATTTTGCTACTGCCGAAAAGATTTTAGAAGGTTTTGTTATGTCTTTTGTTGAGTTATTGAAGAGAGGTGTAAATGTTAGGCTTGTAGTATCAACAAAAGCCATTGATGAGCTTTATAGGGTAAGTGAAGAGTATCCAGAGATCAAAAACTCAAGATTGAGAGTTAGAGTTAGAGATGAGATCCCTGTCACAGTCTTAGTGGACGAGAACTCTGCAGAAATAAATATTCCTTTTGTGAATGGAAAAATGGATTATGGCATAACTTTTTACAGCGAGAATGAAAAATACAGAAAATTCGCTAAAGACCTCTTCTATTATCTGTGGTCAGATGCAAAGGAAATAAAAATTTAAAAAAATAAATTATGAGAGATAAACCCATATTCCAAAGGCTGCAGTGAAGATCACTAATATCATAAATATTGCGAATAGCGTGTAAAACTGTATATTTATTTTTCTAAGATCCTTCCCTGTGGCCCTTAAGGGAGCTCTGAGCTCAGACCATTCCTTCTCGGGGATATCTGGACTCTCATCTACCTTCATCATCTCTTTGAACTCATCAAACTCCAAGGGTTCTTCCATATTTTTTCTGCCTGCCAAGTAAAGTACTATTCCAAGAATTATTGGTATAACCCCTATTATTATTGAGATAATCTCTCCCAAAACCAGATCCACACCGAATGCATCTACTACCTGAAGGCCCAGGAAATAGGTGAGACCAACAGCAAGCATTATTGCAAATATCAGTCCTAAAACAGGAAGCCACGTGGGAACTTTGAAAGGTCTCTCAATATGAGGCTTCCTCTTCTTCAGAGATATTACAGAGAGGAGCAAGAGTACATTTATGGTTGTGCTTATCATACAAGCGCCTGTTCCCAGAATCATAATAAGGTTAGGAAGCACTACCACCATAAGGACTATTGTCAGGAATATCAATGCATTTACAGGAGTTCTGAATTTGGGATGCAGTTTTCCAAGCCATTTTGGCATCAATCCCGACCTTCCTGCAGAATAAAAAGAGCGAGCGTTCTCACTCAGTGCCGTATTTATGGATGAGGAGTGCATAGACAAAGCAGAGAAGGATATTAAACTCACCGCTATTGCTCCCAGACCTGCATATTCACTGGCTGCCGCAAGAGGTGCACCTACGGGAGTACCCAAGATATCAAGTGGTGCAAGACCCAAGCCCAGGATTATCACCCATGCATTTATTAGAAATACCATAAGAGCAGATATTACCATACCTCTGGGAATTATTGTTAGTGGGTATTTTACCTCTCCTGCCAGGGCTCCTCCATATTCAGTGCCTACAAACGCCCAGTATAGAACTCCCAGAGCTGCAATGAATACTATGGGTGTAACTCCTTCCTTCAAAAATGGCTGTTCTGTGTAGTTGGCAAGGTCAATGTGCGGGATTGCCATCATGCCCCATATAATCATTGGGATGAGGAATAGTAGTACAAATAGAACTTGAGAGCCTGCAAAAGCTCTTACACCTATGATGTTTATCACACATATAATTAGTATCAGTATTATGGCAATAGCGGGATCTGGAAGTATTTTCAGGGGAGGGATTAGATGCTTTATATAATAAGCGAAGGATAGAGCCTCACCCCCCTGACTTGTGGGAAGTGAGAAGATCATGAGTACGAGGGCAATCATTAGAAGAAAATTCGCAAGCCTTTTAGGAAATCCATATTGAATATTGTAGATAGTTCCTCCCGTATAGGGAAATATGGTTGCCATCTCTGCCATACTCAGCACAAAGGTAAGTGAGATGCCTAAAACTATGAGCAGTGCAAAGATGGAGGCAGGACCTAGAAGATAGGCAGCCATAGGTGCAAAAATCATTGTACCATAGCCAATGGTTAGCCCCACATTTATAAGTACAAAAGATAGAAATCCTATCTTCCTTACAGTTTGAACTTTTTCTAGATTATCAACCATTTTTATTCACCCCTTATTTTTATTTAATTTCTTGGCGAGCGGAGCATGTAACCGGTAGAGGCTTTTAAAAACTGGATAAAGTTCATCATATATTTCCCTATTCTTCTGAGGCATAAATACCTTCTTTATGGGCACATAGCTTTTGATTTCTTCAAAGTTTTTATAAACTCCGAGGGCAACAGCAGCAATCAATCCTGCACCCCTTGATGTTGCCTCCTGAGGCCTCTCTATTTGATTTATCTTCTTACCTGTTACATCTGAAAATATCTGACACCATACATCACTGTTTGCTCCCCCTCCGATAATATTTATCTCTCTAACACTTCCAATTAATTTTTGTAGCCCCTCAAGCATCCATCTTACATGATAGGCCACACCCTCCATTACCGCTCTTAATAAATCCTCTTTTCGATGCTCCAAGCTGAGATTGAAGAATCCACCCCTTATAGTGGAATCATTGAGAGGAGATCTCTCTCCAAACATCCAGGGCAAGAATATAAGTTTTCTCGAGCCTGGAGGGGCCTTAGCTGCGATCTCATCCATTTGCCTGTAATCGTAGTGTTCGAATACATTTTCTTGGAACCATTTGTACGCTTCTCCTGCAACCTCCTGCTCTCCTACAATATTATACTTTTCAGGATCTGCTGAGAGTATGGAGCCCATATAGTATTTGATAGAAGTTATTCTCTTTTTAACAGGACTCACAAGCCAGCCACTGGTGCCTACATAGAGATGCACATCTCCAATACCTACTGCACCTGAACCAACTGTTGCGGATCCAACATCTCCTGCACCATTTACCACCGGAATTCCCTCACTCAAGTTCATCTCTCTAGCAGCTTCTTTGGTCAGATAACCAACTATGTCTATAGATTTTTTAACATGAGGAAGTCTATCTTTAGAGAGACCCATCCACTCTAAAATTACGGGGGACCAATCCATTTTACCTGGTCGAGAGTCAAACATCCAGGATGTAGATGCGCAGTCTCTCGAAGTTATGAAATTACCGGTAGTTTTGTAAACTAAATAATCTTTGCAATCCAAGAATTTATAAGTCTCTCTCCATATGTCCTCTCTATGTTTCTTTATCCATAGGATTTTTGATAAAATATCCTTGGGACCTGGCAACCCTCCAGTTATCTGAAAGATTCTGAGCTCTCTTACAGGATTGAGAAAATCTTCTAAAACATCAGCAGCCCGAGAATCCAGCCAAATCATAGTATTCATCAATGGCTCTCCGTTTTTATCAACAGGTAAAGTTCCGGACATTTGGGCAGAGAAGGTTATTGCCCCAATTTCCTTCTCTGAGACTTTTGTCTCCTCTATTAACCTATTTGTGGATTCTACAATTGCGTTCCACCATACCTTTGGATCTTGCTCCGCCCAGTTTGGTTTGGGATATATAACCTCATATCCCTTAAAAAAAGAAGAAAGAATATTACCTCTCAAATCAAGCAAAGAGGCTTTATTGCCCCTTGTTCCTAAATCATGAGCAATTATGTATTTCTTCACGAAGTTCACCCTTTGCTATAAGGTATCTCAAATTCATCAGAAACCTCTTTTATCACCTCTTCGAGTATATCCAAACCTCTTTCTGCATCTTCCTTAGAGATAATGAGCGGTGGTTTGATTGGTATCACATTTCTTCTAATGTCCCCTTTCCTTGTTATGAATGGGGCCTCTGCATCAATTATTAATCCTCTTTCTATGCATCTTTCTACAATCTCCTCTGTCTCATCTGTAGCAGGATGTTTTGTTTTTCTGTCTTCGACAAACTCAACACCTATGAAAAGTCCTTCACCTCTGACATCTCCAATGAGCTCATATTTCTCCTGCATTTCACGCAGTCTCTTGAAGAAGAAAGCTCCCATCTCCTTTGCTCTCTGAGGAAGGTTGAGCTTCTCCACAAGATGCAAAAACATTAATCCAGCAGCAAAGGATACGGGATTTGCACTAAATGTAGAGTGTTGCTCTGCTGGAGTAAACATCTCCAAATCCTCTCTAGCAAGTGTTGCACCTATTGGGAATCCCCCACCGAGAGATTTTGTGAGGCTCATAATATCCGGGATGGTTTCATAATATTCTGCGGCAAACATAGTTCCTATTCTTCCAAGTGCAGTCTGTGCCTCATCGAAGATTAAGAAGACATCGTTATCGTTGCACATCTTTCTTAACTCTTTTATATATCTTTTAGGTGCAGGAATATTTCCTCCAGCTCCTTGAAACGGCTCTATTATTACACTATTAACCGATGCATTAACACCGTAGTTAATTGTTTTTTCCATTATATTTAGGCATTCAAGGTTACATTCTTTGGGACTTTCGTAGCCAAATGGGCAGCGGTAGCAGTAAGGATATGGAACTTTTACGAATCTATCCAGAGCAAAGTGATGGAATCTCGTGATGAACGGTATATGATGTGAAGCAGCATATGTGGCGAGTGTGGTGCCGTGATATCCACCCCAGGTGGTAACAAATATGTAATCTTTGGGTTTGTTGACCATCGCTATCTTCATTGCAATTTCATTGGCAATGGAACCCCCTTGTGTGCTTAGAGCCACCTTTTTAAGATTTCCAGGGGCGATATCTGTAAGCTTTTTAATAAGTTTCAATCTGGATATGGTTGGATACTGGTTTCTTATATGATTGAGAATGGATGCTTGGTATGCAGCTGCATAAACTACATCTGGATGGCTCCATCCTAGGCTCAATGTCCAAGCTTGTGAGGTAAAATCCAAATATTTTTTTCCTTTAGTATCCCAGATATAGGGAGTTCCAGGTTCAGCATGATGCATTGTGATGCTCTTTGTGGGTAAGAGCATCCTTTTCTTTGCCTCTTTAATCTCCTCCTCACTGATCTCTGTAAGCATACTCTTTATTTCATCCTCTGTGAACATCTCTGGTTTGAGTTCCATTTCTCTCACCTCAGAACTTCCATGTCTCCAGTGCCGTGAGCAACTCTTTCACATTATTCTCCTTAGCATACTTTCTGAGTTCTCTTACAGAAGTGATGCCCTCTTTCAGGACTATATCGATCGCCTGTCTGAATGCTATTGCTCCTGCTTCCGGACCCATGGGATGTGCGTGTATCCCTCCACCAGCACCTATTATTATATCCTTGCCAGCACCTGCTATCAGAGAAGGAACTAAGCTTGGATACACTCCGCCACTGGCCATAGGGAACACAGGCTTTATATGATAGAAAGGATACCTAAGGACATCTATAATCGGCCAGCCTTTATCTTCTAAGAACTGAACTTTTCCACCTGGAGCACCCACTAGTACTATATCAGCTCCCAGAAGTCTTGGAAACTTTCCTAAAACCAGAGAAGCATTTATTCCGTATTCGTGGCTTGCTATATAGACACCTGCAACATCAGAATGTGCAAGAATTGGCACATTAACACTGGGGTCTTCTGCAATCTTTCTCAAAACAGACCATCCAGCAGCGATATAATTTACAAGAAGGCAGTTTGCACCATGCTCCAGGGCAGTATCGATGTTCTCAAATATTCTAGGAATATCGTCGGTAACTTCTACGGCATAGAGAGTCTTCTCACCTGTCTCTTCATAGGCCTTATCTATGGCTTCCATAAATAGTGTTACTCTTTCCTCTATGGGGTTAAACGGTCTGTTAAATAGAAGTTCATCATCTTTTATTATATCTACACCTCCCTTTGCCACCTCGTAGGCGTACTTTGCACCGAGTTTGGCAGGGCCATAGACACAGGGCTTAATCATGTTGTTCAGAAGAGGTCTATCATAAACTCCCAGAACATCCCTTATTCCCGGAATTCCGAACTTCGGACCCTTGAAACCCTCTACATATTTCTTTGGAAATCTCACATCCAGCAATCTTACTTTTCCAAATCCAGCAGATATATTTCCTATTACTGTAGTAAACAATCCCGCAATCTGCTCCCCTATGTTATCCTCTGGGAAGGCAATCTGCACAAAGTAGTTTCTCCATTCAGTGTCTGGAGGAAGCATTATGCTGTAGTCTGGGTATTCGTACACCCCAATAACTTTTCCCACATGTGCTTTTCTAACCTCCGGAGTTTCTCCAGGCACAGGGGTCCATGTTCCTGTACTCTGCTCAATAGCTAACAACTGTGTAACCTTATAGGCACTGAAATCTGCAGGGAAAGACATGAGGTATGTTGCTATGATATATTCATCTGGATTCACACCTTCTGCTAAAGCTACGGGATTCGCTTCGGGATCTTCAAATTTTTGCAAATTTAGTTTTTTCAACTCAGGCATTTTTAATCACCCACCTTTTCTAAAGCTTCTCTATAGCATTCATCTAACGGACCCATTTTGGGAAATAGTTTCTGCATTTTCAGCGAAGATACGCCCCTGAACTTTATTTTGCCTGCGAGATAGGCTTTCACTGCATCAATCTCTCCCAGAAACATATTATGCAATGTCTCTGAGTCCGTGATGATCATGCATTTTGGTCTACCTTCCAGTTCTTCTACAACTTCGTACTCACCCTCCTCTGTGAGCTTCACATGGAACTTGTAATCGCAGTCTTTGAAATGTATGGTTAGTGTATCAAACTCTTCTGCAACCTCTGCAATATCCTCTTTGTCTGCTCTCTCATTCAAAAGTTCAAATAGTGTCCTGTAGACTTTTGGCAAATCTTCACAATTTGGCTTTTCAAGATCCATACCATCACCTCACAAAAAATAATTATGAAGGACCCTTTATTAATGTTTTCTAAAAATTTTCATAAAAATTTTAAAAGATTCCATAATCTAACAGTTCGATTTAAAAAATGTTTTATATGGAGGAATAATTGAATATCTATGGAAGATCTAAAAGAAGCTCTGGTTATGGCTGCCAAGGAAATTTACAAAAGAGGGCTCGTACAGGATGGAGAAGGAAATTTGAGTATTCGCATACCCGGTAAGGATGAGATGATAATTACTCCCACCGCAGATATATACATGCAACTGACAAAGGAAGATCTGGTTCACATAAATTTTGATGGCAC
>JAGGTO010000011.1 GCA_021163705.1 Thermoplasmata archaeon
GTTTATACTCTTTTTAGAAAATTAGATATAGGAATTTCACCTTTACATGCTTAGGATGGCTGATATTTCTCGCGAAAGATGCAGGACAGGAATCGAAGGACTGGACCACATACTCAACGGTGGCATACCCAGGGGTAATACTGTTCTCATAACTGGTTCTTGTGGTACAGGTAAAACAACATTGAGTTTGGAGTTCCTTGTACATGGTGCCTTGTGGGGAGAGAGATCAATGTATATTTCGGTAACAGAAGCTCCTGAAAAGCTCGTGGAAAACATGATCAACTATGAATTTTTTGATAAAAAGCTGATAACTGAGAAGAAGCTGATACTTGTGGATTTGCAGGAGATTTATGTTAAGCTGGGTCTTGAGAAGTTAGAATTCACATTAGAAGATGTGAATATTCTTGTATCTCAGATAGTGAAGATGGTTAAGGAGCTGGGTGTGAGAAGACTGGTTATAGATTCCATAACCTCCATATGCTATCGTTTAACTTCTAAGGAGCAGATAAGAGAGTTCATTCTGCATCTCGGAAAAGAGTTATCTGACCTTGGGTGCACAACATTGCTTGTTTCCGAGCTTTTGCCCTCCTCTCCGGGTTATTCACAGTATGGGGTGGAGGAGGCAATAGCTGATGGAATAATTCTTCTTGGAAATATGGAGAGGCGTGGAGATCTGCTTCGCACATTGCAGGTAATAAAGATGAGAGGTACCACGCATTCACGAGCCAAATATGTTCTTGATTTGACATCAATAGGAGTTCTCCTTGCCCCCATGCTTAAGGGTGGGAGTGTTGAGGTGAGATAATATGAGTGTGCCTTCAATGATAGTGGATAAGCTCAGTGAGATGCCTCCGGCATCCTCACTTGCGCTTTATATCGATGTAAATTCCTATTTTGATGCACTTCGTGCCATAGTGGATATATATGCTACAAAAAATGACATGTATGTATTTTACATTTCTTCGACTATTCCATCACGCAACATTGTGAGTATATTTGAGTTGCTGGGAATTGAGACCTCCAGGGTATTTTTTGTAGATACCATATCCCATCTCATGCCCGTGGAAACTGAATACTCAGATAAGTTCCTTTACATAGAGAGTCCCACAATGCTGGAGAATATTATGCTCAAGATTGAATATCTCTTAAGGAAGTATGGAGATAAGAAGGCGATGGTGGTTCTAGATTCTGTGAACTCCATGGCCATTCACAATGACCTCAAGATTCTCTCTGAATTTCTTCATATCTTCGTTACCTCCCTTAGAAACTGGGAGGCTTATATGGTGATAATTTCACTTAAAGAGCAAACTACCCAGGAGATAAGAACCATGCTGAATTTTGTTACGGATGATACTCTGGAGGTGGGGGAGGGATGAACACATCACTAAAAACAACAACAATAGGTATAGATATGCTGGATAAGGCTCTGATGAACGGAATCCCCAAAGGCTATACAATTCTTCTGGCAGGTACACCTGGTTCTGGCACTGAGCTCTTTGCGAAGCAGTTTGCATCTGCAGGGGCAGGTAAGGAGAATGTGGTTTATTTCACCACCACTGAGAGGGATGAGGATATAATAAACACCATGAAAAGTTTCAACTGGAGCACGGATATAAAGATAGTGAATATTGGCACAGAATACTACAAGAAGATTTTAGAGAGAGAGCTTGTTATAAGTAGATACAGAGAGGAGGGTATTCCAATAAATGAGATATTCCTGCCGGGGAAGAAGAAGGAGGAGAAGAAGATCAATTTTCTCACGAAGATAACATATGAGATATCAAAGCTTCAACCTCCGTTCAGGATAGTTATAGACTCTTTAGATTTCTTCCTCAGCCAGTATGAAAGAGGGAAGGTTATCTCTTCCCTGAGAACAATAAAGGCGCATACACAGTACTGTGAGAGTGTCGCTCTCATTACTATGCTCAATAATGTTTATGACACAGCCACGCAGAGCGGTATAGAGGAGCTTGTAGATATAATCCTTGAGCTGGAGATGCTTCGTACTGCCACTGGATTTGAGAAGTATCTCATAGTTAAGAAGGTGAGAAATCATCCTGAGAAAACGGGAATCTTCAAGTATGAGGTAAATGAGAAGGGCTTTGTTTTAGTGAAGTAGAAATGATGGAAAGAAAAGGTACAGCAGAGCTCCCTCTTCATCCGGGTCATGCACCCAAATGGCTTTTCAAGAGAATGGTAAAGCTCTCAGGGGAAATTGTAAGAATAATAGGGATGGAGTATGGCTTAGATGAAGTTTTGAGAAGGTTCTCGGATCCATACTGGTTTCAGGCATTCTCCTGTGTAATAGGCTTTGATTGGCATTCTTCAGGGACAACCACGGTTACCATGGGTGCATTAAAGGAAGCATTGAAGGTGGATGATGGTATTGTGGTGGTGGGAGGGAAAGGTACGACATCTCGAAGAACTCCACAGGAAATTGAAATTTTTGGAGAAAAATTAGGGCTATCCTCCTGGAAGATTGAGAGACTGAAAAAAATAAGTCGATTGGCAGCGAAGATAGATAACGCAGCTCTTCA
>JAGGTO010000002.1 GCA_021163705.1 Thermoplasmata archaeon
GTATCTGAAAGGTGAAGAGTGATGCGGAAATGGACATGGATGACTGCAACAATAGGGGCTTCCATTTTTCTTTTTGTGTGTTTGCCTGAGCCGTGGAATTATCTAATGATATTCAATATTTTTCTTCTCATTGCTTCTTTAATCTGGTATGAGGTCCCCGGAGCAAAGAAATTAGCAGCCAGGAGCACAAAGCTGAAGGTTAAGGATCTTGATATCTTGGCAAAAAGGATGGGAGTGAATGCGGAGATTTATGTTGTGGATTTGCAGAATCTTGGAGCGTTTCAGGTTGGAGCGAAGGGAAAATATGTATTTCTCACAAAAAAATTAGTGAAAACACTAAAAAAGGAGGAGCTTATGGGGGTGGTTGCCCATGAATTTGCGCATATAAAATTGAGACATGTGCTCAAAAAAGTGCTCCTGTTTGATGTGGTGATAGGCACGGGAGTGAATATGGCTATTATAGTTCCCATAATGAACTTTTCATTAGATGTGAATGCTATGAGAGCCTTGTTCCTCTGGGGTGCTATTCTTCTCTATATTTTACTCCGACATGTTATCTGGCAGTATTTTGAGTACCGGGCAGATTGTTACGCTATTGAGTTTGTTGATAAAGAGCATTTGATTTCTGCCCTTATGAAAATAAATTCTATGCTTTATTCTGCGAACTTCATAGAAAAGGGAAGGGTACACCCAATTATAAAGAGAAGAGTGGCTAAGATAAAAAATTGTGGAGGTTATGGATGACAGAAAAAATGAATGAGCGGGTTTTCACTCCAGTATCTCTCACAGAAAGATTCCTTGCATATATAGTGGATATTGTAATTCTTTTATCCCTAAGCACAATAATATCAGGGGCAGCAGGAGCGGAGCCAGTAATATACAAAATCACAATGTACTACATTTACGGACACCACGAGATTCTCAGGGAATTGAGCTCTCAAGATGGATTGGTGTTTATCGTAACATATTTATTTTTATCCATGACTTATTTCTATTTTGAATCTTGGTTCGGAATAAGTGTGGGAAAGTATCTGCTCAAAATGAGGACGGCTATAGTGAAGAATGTGAAGGGAAACAAAGTGCTTCGCAGCCTGTTGAGAGCAACGATTAAAGTAATACCACTTGTGGCTGTCGTGGATTCTTTATTTGCGTTGAAAAGAAGGCTGAAGCAGAAGCTCAGTGACCGAATTCTTGGGTTTATAGTGGTGAAGAAATCTGACATTCAGCCAGGTATGGTAAATTATTTTGCTGTTGGAACAATTCTCTATTATTTGCCACTCCTAACTTTTGTGCTGTTCGTGTACCTGTATCATTATGGCAACACAGCACCACCTCCTGCTCCTGAATCAGGCACTATTGTGAAACCTTCAGATTCTCAGATCCATCTTATATTTTTTAACAATTTTTCAATAAACTACCACTATTACATCGTAGGTGGTGGCTTCACTCTGCTGTTTCTTTCGTGCGTTTATGTATTTGCCGGTTCATTTATAACCGGTAAACTTCTGGGCGATTCTCTGCTTACCTATCCCTCCTTTATTCTTTACGGGGTTTTGCCACATTTCTTCTTAGAAACCTTCGGGTATGTGACAGGTATAATAAGCGGTATTTACATAGCCAAGATTCTGCTGAGAGTTGTAGAGGGATATTTTGAGGGAAGAAATGTACGATATTTGGTGGGTATGTTATTAGGAAATGGAAAAAATGCTATTGTGTATGCGGCGCTCTCAATAATCCTTATTCTCATCGCAGCATATGTGGAAACATACCTCACATCCTATATCCTTAATCACTACTACTTTTCTTCCTCCTTATATGGTGTTACCTAATCATATATATGTATGAGCAAGGGAAAAAAGATGAGAATGAGAGTAGTGGCAGGAGCGATAATCACCCTTGCTCTGCTTCTGAGCACGAGATTCGGTGGAGCAGTGTATGGAGAGTAAATGAGGGATGAGTTGCATAAAAGTGTGAATGAGATAAATAAAAAGGCTCTTAAAAAGCAATATGTTATTAAAAATAGAGCCCAGCACTTCATGATTTGGTCTTTCTACCCCCATATAATCTTCGTGAAATAATTTCCGGATACCACAAAAATAACCTCTGAGGTAGCTTCTGACTCTCATACTCTGAAAATTCTTCCAAAAAAAAGAAATACCATAAAAAGCTTTATAATTTCATATGGAGAAACTCATTGCACAGGCACAGGTGTATTACATTATTGGTTATGCTCGCGATACTTCTATCTACACCGATAAAAAATGGATCCTCGGAAGAGTTTATCTCACAAATAAAAGAATTCTGTTTAAGAAACTTGATAGATACATTGAGGTAAAATATGATGAGATTCTATCTCTGGAGGAGAAAGATAAATATCCCCGCATATCTCCACCGCTAGGATGGTCAAGAAGTAACATACTTGAAATAAAACACTATGAGTTTGGAGATAAGAGACACATTTTAACCACCCTGATCTCGGCGGAGTTTGATGTCACCTTAAAACTCAGAGCAATAATAAGCAGAATAATGGGAGAGAAAATAGCAGAGTTAACCGAAATCCATAAGAAGGTGCTTCTTCTCCTGTATCTGGGAGTGAAAAACACTTTGTTTGTGGAATATCTTCTCAATTATCCACCACAACTCAATAAAATAATGGAGGATCTCAAGCTTAGAGGATTGATAAACTCGGATTTGATTGTGACATCTGAAGGTGCCAAAACTGTTGAGAGACTTAGAAAGAATTTGGAGGAAAGATTTTTAAGAGAATAAGGCCATGAAGAAATATGATGCTAGAGATAGATGGCTGGAAAGTTGGCATTAAATTCTCAGCCTCACATTTTGTGCCGGGGCATTACAAATGCTCCAGATTGCATGGGCATGATTACGGGGTGCGTGTGAGAATATATGGTGAGCCTGAAAATTGTGTGCTCTACGATTTTGTTGAACTCAAAAGAAAACTGAGGGGTATTGTAGAGGAGATAGATCATCATCTCATCGTTCCCAAAAATCAGGAGTACATAAGGCATGAAATCAATGAGGATGAGGTTAAAATAGAATTTGAGGGAAAGAAATACTCAATTCCAAGGGGAGATGTTATATTCCTTGATATAAAGCTGGCAACTGCGGAGGAGCTCTCAAGATATCTCGCTGAGAGAATAGAAGAGGAGATGGATTTCCCTCCCAATGTGAAGGGCATAGAGATCTGTGTGGATGAGGGCCCCGGACAGGGGGCATGCCATTACATACCTCTTGGTGATTGAAATGCGGGCAGTTGTTCTTTTATCAGGTGGGCTTGATTCTTCCACAGTTCTCGCCATGGCAGTGCATGAAGGATATGATGTCCATGCTCTATCCTTCGATTACGGACAGAGACATTCAAGAGAATTGGAGAGCGCAAAGAAGATTGCAAAATATTATGGGGTGCCTCACAAGATTATAAAGATAGACCTCCGGCAGATAGGTGGAAGTGCCCTGACGGATGACATTGATATTCCGGAGAGAAATGTGGATGAGATAAAAGATGAGATACCCATCACATATGTGCCTGCTCGCAATACAATTCTTCTATCCTTCGCACTGGCCTATGCAGAGGTGATAGAGGCGGATGCCATATTTTATGGAGCGAATGCCATAGATTATTCAGGCTATCCCGATTGCAGGCCGGAATATGTGGATGCATTTGAGAAATGCGCCAATCTTGGAACAAAAAGAGGTGCTGAAGGTAAGCCAATCAGAATAATTGCGCCCATCATACATATGAGCAAGGCTGAGATAATAAAAAAAGGTATGGAACTGGGTGTTCCCTATGAATTAACATGGTCCTGCTATCATGGCGGAGAGAAAGCCTGTGGGAGATGCGATTCCTGCTTGCTTCGTCTGAAGGGCTTTATGGAGGCCGGCTATGAAGATCCACTGGAATATGAGAGCTATCCTGAATTCTATCTGAAGTATCTGAAAAGGCGAAGAAAATGATCCTGGGCTCATGCTACATCTGTGGTAAACCGGCAACCCATATATGCAAACTCTGCGGTCGGGCAGTATGTGATGAACACTATGTCCCATCGCTACAGATGTGCGTGAGGTGTGCCCTAAGGTCCAAATCTTTTGAGAAAGGCAGCGACCTTTCTTAATGCCTTTCCCCTGTGAGATATCCTGTTTTTCTCCTCGGTGGTCATCTCAGCGAATGTTCTTTCGTAGCCCTCAGGAATGAATATGGGGTCATAGCCAAATCCATTCTTACCTCTCATCTCTCTGGCTATTTCTCCATGGCAGAGACCGACAAATTTGAAATTCTTGCCAGCGAAGCGCATACCTATCACCGTTTTGAATGTTGCCTCTCTTCTATCCTCATTCTCCATCAACCTGAGGATTCCCTCGTTTCCTATGGTTTTGAATACATATGCACTGTAAACGCCTGGAAAATCATTCAGTGCGTGAATAAAAAGCCCGGAATCATCTATTATAAAATCTCCCTCAATTTTATCGCCAAGATAATCAAGGGCAAAGTCTATCACCTCTTCTATTGTATCTGCCTGAATTTCGGGATACTTCATATCCAGCATTTCAAGCTCTGGAATTATCTTTCGCATCTCCTCATACTTATTTTTGTTGTGTGTGATTATTCTAAACATATCTGCGCCTCCCCTTTATCTCTTCAACATGGGCAAGAATTTCATCACCCATCAAACGGCGGTACTCATCAAAAAATGAATACAGTGAATCTGCATGTGGGTAATGTGCTGCCCTGAAGGTTTCCTCGAACATCTCGATATCCACTGCTATATCCTCCACGCTCGTATTTTTCTCTCCCATGCTCCAGTCAATGAGCACAATATCATCATCCATAAGAATCATATTTCCCGTGGTGAAATCTCCATGAGAGAATTTGGCAGCGTGAATCTTCGCAGCTAGCCTGGCTATTTTTCTGAGGATATCTTCCACTTCCTCCCTCCCCATGGAGTTTAGAACATCAGCCAGAGTTTTTCCCTCTATTTTCTCCATCACTATTTCGAAATCTTTCAGGTCATAAATGATGGGAGTTCTCACTCCATAGCTCTTCATCTCATGAATGAGCCTGGCTTCCTTTCTTGTTCTCATTTTCCTTATCATCTCATCCACATCTTTTATACGATACCTCTTGGGAATCCTTATCTTTCTTATTGCACTTCTACCATAGAATTTTTCCTCTTCTATTATAGCCTCCGCTCCCGGTGCCTCTTTGTACTCCTTTCTGTGTCTCTTAACCTCCCAGGGTATTACAACTGCATCAGTCCTGAACTTCTGTATCACCTGCGTTTCCTCAAGTTTCATCCTCCTTCCATGCTTGAGGAAAAGAAGTCCAAGGTATGCGATCATTGCCCCATTATCCACACATAAATCTCCGGGAGGAACATAAAGTGTGGCCCCTCTCTCCTCCGTCATGATCCTCAACATTTCCTGCAATCTCTTATTTCTCGCCACCCCTCCTGCAAGGAGTACCTCATCCTTTCTTAAATGTGTCAGTGCTCTTTCGGTAACTTCAGTGAGCATGGCAAAGGCGGTCTCCTGCACACTGTAAGCTATATCCTCTTTCCTCTCCTCATTCAGTTTGTTTATGGCAGCCGTTAAAATCCCTGAGAATGCTATATCCATACCCTTAACAGAATAGGGCAACGGGATGTACTTCTCCCCTTGGAGTGCGAGCTTCTCTATTTTTGGTCCTCCGGGAAACGGTATGCCCATCTCCCTGGCCAGTTTATCCAGCATATTGCCTATGCCTATATCCAGTGTCTCTCCAAATACGCGGTATCTCCCGGAGGCATAGGATATTACCTGCGTATTTCCACCGGAAACATATAGCATTACAGGATCCTCTGCTCCTGTGGAAAATCTGCCTATCTCAAGATGTGCTATGCAGTGGTTCACACCCACTATTGGTATATTCAACTTCAAACTGAGAACCCTGGCTGCCGTTGCAACAGTACGCAGGCATGGACCCAATCCAGGACCCTGCGAGAAGGATATACCATCCAAATCCTCGGGCTTTATTCCTGCCTTCTCAAATGCCTCTTTCAGGAGAGAGGGCAAATACTGCACATGATGATTTGCCGCTTCCCTCGGATGTATTCCTCCTTCTGAAGGCCTGTACATATGGGATACATTTGCCAGAATTTTCTCCTCGCTCACAATGCCTATCCCACATGTATGGGCTGTGCCCTCAATTCCAAGCACCAGCATGTGCTCACCTTATATGGCCAAGTGTAAATGAACCAAGCGTAATTCCACTCTTGCTTGCCGTTACCTCTATCCAGTTCCTGCTCTGTACCTCCGTGATTCCATGCACACACAAAAATGTCTTGTGGGCTTCAATCTTGAACTCTATCATACCATCCATTAAATAACCCACCATCTGTATCTCGCTCTCTCCATGCAATCCCTTTTCCAGTAGATATAAGCTAACAGCACCATCCCTCTTTCTCCTCGTTGTAAATGGCTGCAGAAATCTCAAGAATGTCTGAGGTTCGAGATATGCCATCACTGTGGAAAGACTCATAAAAGCCATCCTGTAATATTTGCTCTTTTCCTTTATTTTTTTCACAATATCTTCAACAGCCTTTGTTATACCCTCAATATCCACCTGGGAATCTAAATATATGACTCCTTCAATTGTTTGGGTATCTCCAATGCTTCTTGAGTAGGCATCTATGTAGTAGATCAGGCCGAGTTTCTCATATTCTTTGTACGCAGGAAGTACATATCGCATATCTTCTCTTATCTCATCCACCGTTTTATCGGTGAGAATCCATATGGCAGGCACTCCCTTGCGCAACCCCTCTGCTATGAAAGAATAGACCAGAACCTCCTTCTTGCTGTAAGGCGGTCCATAAATCAAAACATTTGAGCCTATAGGTATTCCTCCATACAGGAGATCATCAAGTCTCCTTGTTCCAGTTTTGACCTTTCTCTCACTTATCTCGGCCTTTATCTCCTCCTCTGCAAGCTCAACCTCTTCCTCCACAAGGCCCTTCATCTTGGCTTCCAGCTCCCTTTCCTTGGCCCTAAGATATTTCTCCTTTATTCTCAACTCCTCCTCCTTCCTCTTAATTTCCTCCTCCAGATCCTCCAGTCTCCTCTTTAGGGCTAGCTCATCAAGATGTGAGAGCTCACTTCTTGCCATCTCCAGATCTCTCAGCTCTTTCTCAATCTTCTTTTCCCTGAATAGCAGCTCTTCCTCTCTTCGAGTTAGCTCCTCCTCTTTGTACTTCAGCATCTCTTGGAATTTCTTCATCTCGTCCTCCTTTAACTGAAGCTCATTTTTAAGCTCACTGATAATCCTGTCTCGTTCCATGAGCTCCTTTGTAAGCTCTTCAATCTTCTTCACAAGCTCATCAACTCTCTCATCACTCACATTTTTCTTTATCTCATCAAAAATTTTATCAAGCTCGCGGTAGGATTCTTTTGTGCCCATGCTTAAGAGCATTTTCTTTTCAAGCATCTCCAATTTTATCTCTCTTTCCTTTAACTCCATCTCTTTTAGCTTCAAATCCCGCAGCTCCTGAGGGAGGGGCTTTATTGCCTCCTGCTTCAAAATTTCAATCTCTTTTTTGAGCCTTTCAATCTCCTCCTCAAGCTCCTCTCTCTTCGCTAAATGAGCCTCCACCATACTCTTTAACTTTATATTCTCCTGAATGAGGGAGTCAACATCCACTCCCTCTTCAGAGGATGACGGCATAGATACAACCATTAACTCTCCAGATTCTTTTTCTCCTCGATCCTCTTCAAATATGTTGAGAAGTTCCCCCTCAACTTCCTTCCCTATAAGCCATCTCTTCAATCTCATCTCATTTTTTAGCTCCTCATACTCTTCACGAGTGTATTGAGTGCCACAATTATTGCACCTCAGAGTTTTTTCGTCAATAACCCCTCCGCATTTGGGACAGATTACCTCCTCTCCACTCATAATCATCCTATTAGAGACATTCTCACAACATTGTTTCCTCTCAAGATTACGGTGCCTAAGCGGCGAGTCATCTCCTCCGTTCTCTCCTCAGTATCCACAAGAACCATGTTCATGTAATCATCGTATCCCACTAGCTTTCCCTCCAAGATTCGGTTATCCTTCAAAAGGAGAGAGATCCTCTTGTTGAGAAAGGTCTCAAGGGCCTTAAGCGGCATAGTCATTTTCTATCACCTCACACCTCCCAATATCACTCCAATTATATAAATTTTTAATTGTATGTGTAAAGCTCTTCTTCATCATCTTCCTCCGAATTCTCCATGATGACCTGCAGAAGACTTCTAATAAGCTCTTTCATCTCTTTTACCTCTCGCTTGAGAGCTTTTACTTCCTTTTCCAGCTTTACTATGTCTCCATTTTCAATCTCTTCAAGCTTTTCCAAATTTTCCATGCTACCATCATACATCAACTTATATTTA